>UROX01000096.1 GCA_900549685.1 uncultured Alistipes sp. | reverse complement strand
TGGTACAAAAAAGCCGAAATACACGACGTGCAGGTAAAGTTCGCGGCGGGAACGGCAACGGTCTTCAGCCGGATTCATCTCGATTCGGAAGTCGGCGGAAAATCCGTGCGCTTTCCTTTTATCGTCACGGAAGTCTATGTCGTGGAAGACGGCAAATGGCAACTCTCCGTACTTGCATTTACAAGAACTTCAGGCGAATAACCGAACGACAAGCAGAATATGCAAATCAAGAGTTTATTTTTTACAGCCATGTTATCCATATCATCCGTCGGGGCTTATGCACAGAGCGCCGATACCTTCCGCCAACCCTATCCGCTGGGCGATAAAATATCCCCGAATCCCAATTTTACAGGCGAAGTATGGCTCGCGCCTTTGAGCGAACACAAGGAACTGAACGTCCCGATGTCCAATGTCACCTTCGAACCGGGCTGCCGCAACAGCTGGCATTCGCACAAGGGAGGTCAGCTGTTGATCGCTACCGCCGGTATCGGTTACTATCAGGAGAAAGGCAGACCTGCCCGCAGGTTGTTTCCGGGCGATATCGTCGAAATCGCTCCCGACGTAGAGCATTGGCACGGTGCCGCACCCGACAGTTGGTTCGCCCATATTGCCGTCACCGCCAATCCGCAATCCAATGCCGCTGTATGGCTCGACCCGGTAAGCGACGAACAGTACCGCGAAGCGACAACCGAAAGTCGCTATGCGGAAGCGAACAAGACACTGACCGCCCGTGAGCAGGCCCTCGTTGCCGTGGCATCCTATACGGGCAAAGGCGATCTGGAACATCTGAAACCGGCACTCGCGGAGGCTTTGGAGGCCGGCATGACCGTCAATGAGGTAAACGAAGTGTTGATTCATGCCTATGCCTATTGCGGATTTCCTCGCAGCCTGCGGGCCATTCAGACGTTCATGCAGGTCGTGGACGAACGCAAAGCGAAAGGCATCGACGATCCTGTCGGTCGGGAGGCTACGACAACCGACGACAGCCGAAGCCGTTACGAACGCGGACGCGACGTACTCGCCGAAATATCGGGCATATCGGCAGATGCCCCGAAAGCGGGATATGCCGTATTCGCCCCGACTGTAGAACGATTTTTGAAAGAGCATTTGTTCGCCGATCTTTTCGAACGGGATTTGCTGACTTACCGGGAACGGGAACTCGCTACGGTATCCGTGCTCGCCGGAGTGGGCGGCGTGGAACCGATGGCATACGGCCACATGTCGATCTGCCTGCATCTGGGCATCACGGCCGAACAACTCTCGGCATTGCTCAACATCGTGGAGACGAACCTCGGCAAAACGTATTCGGAACCGCTTCGCGGAGTATTGACCCAACTTACGCAACCGAAATGAGAAAGATTATCTTATCGACAGTGCTTATGGCTTTTATCGGAACAACGGAAGCGCAAAACATAACCATCGCCAGGCAGGGACATTTCTCTGTCGGCGGAGGGACCATACAGCGAGAGGGCAAATACGACAACCGCAAATTCGTCGGCTGGGCGGAGCAGGAGGAGACCGGTCAAAGCTATCGTGCCGACCATGCTTCCGTGGATTTTCAGATACCCGCCGACGCTCATCGTCTGCCGCTGGTCTATGTACACGGTTACGGCGGCTCGGGCCTCTGCTGGCAGATGACGCCCGACGGCCGCGACGGATTCTCTACGTTGATGTTACGTCACGGGTGGAGCGGTTATGTCATGGATCTGCCCGGTCGGGGGCGTGCGGGTCGGACATCGGCGACCACTGCGGTCAAACCTGTGGCCGACGAGATGTTCTGGTTCGATATCTGGCGCATCGGCATCTGGCCGAACTACAACGAGGGGGTGCAGTTCCCGAAAGATTCCGCATCGCTCTCGCAGTTCTTCCGCGAGATGACACCCGATCTGAGCGACCATCGGCAGGATGTTCCCGCTCTCGGCGCATTGGCCGACCGCATCGGCGACCATATCCTCGTCACCCATTCGGCCGGAGGGTTTCCGGGGTGGATGGCGGCCATGCGGAATCCTGAGGTCAAGGCGGTCGTTGCGTATGAACCGGGCGGTTTCGTCTTTCCCGAGGGCGAAGTACCTGAACGTATCGACGGACTGACCGGTGGCGTTGCCGGAACACCGGTGCCCGCCGAGCAATTCGAGCGACTGACGGAAATTCCTATCGTACTCTATTTCGGCGACTATATCCCCGAAACACCGTCCGAAAATCTGGGCGACGAGAACTGGCGTGTGCGCCTGCAAATGGCCCGGAAGTTCGTGGAGACCGTAAACCGCCACGGTGGCAATGCGACATTGGTCGAACTGCCCGAAATCGGTATCTATGGTAATACGCACTTCCTGATGCAGGATCTCAACAACGACCGGTTGGCGGAGTTGCTCGACGGATGGTTAAGCGACAATAACTTGGCGGTAAAATAATCCAATAGGGCATACGGACCGGTGAAGTCTCGAATCGTTTTCCGTATCGACTTCCGTCTTTTTGTACAAGGCAAGCAACTTTCCACCGGGCTTCATATCCCGATATTCAGTCGATACGGAACGACAGATCAAGCAACGGCAGATCGGACAACCCGTATCGTTCCGATAAGACACGCCCTATGTCCGTTGGCATTACGGTAGGGGAGTGCCGATCGGACCGTACGATTTATGCCCGCCCCCGAACACACGTTTTACCCGATCTCTGCGTATCTTCGGCTTCGTCCGGGCTATTCCGCCCCGACAAAACCGAACGGGGTTGCTTTTGTTCCCGGCTTATTTCGTATCTTTGGACATTCATACCCGAAATCATGTCCATCATCTTTCGAATGCGCATGCTCAGTGACGAGGACGATTACTTTCTGCGGGACTACGAAGTTCCGGCAGATCTTTCGTTGAGCGATCTCCATGCTTTCATCCGCGACGACCTCCGCTATCGCGAGCGGACGGACGTCTCGTTTTTCACGGCGGACGACAGCTGGAACCGGCTGAAGGAATTCGGCCACGGGCAGACCGCAACCGGTCCGGCCCTTATGGAGGACACTTTGTTGAGCGACATCATCCGCCGCTACGGCGACCGGTTGATCTACCGTTTCGACCCAGCCGGGGAGAGAGCCTATTACCTCGAAACGGTCGAAGCCCTGCACCCGCAGCCCGGAGAGCGCTACCCCCGCGTCATGTTCGCCAACGGAGCGGCTCCCGACCAGTTCGATCCCGAAAAACCGACCGGCAACCGGTCGATTTTCGACGAGGCGATGGACGGTTTCGACGAATTCGACACTTACGACGATTCTTATGGAGACGATGAATAACAAAACCCTCGTAGTCCTGCTCGGCGCCACAGCGACCGGGAAAACGGCGACCTCCATCCGTCTGGCCCGTGCCTTCGGTTCGGAAATCGTATCGTCCGATTCCCGTCAGATCTATCGGGAAATGACCATCGGAACCGCCAAACCCGATGCGGAGGAACTGGCCGCCGTACCCCATCATTTCATCGGCACCCGCAGCGTGCTCGAAGACTATTCGGCCGGCCTCTTCGAGGCGGATGCGCTCGAACTGCTCGAAAAACTGTTCGAAAAACACGACGTGCTTTTTCTGGTGGGCGGATCGGGTCTCTATATCGACGCGCTCTGCAACGGCATAGACACTCTGCCTACGGCGGATACCGCGCTGAGGAACAGTCTCGCAGAACGCCTGCGGACCGAAGGCCTCGCTCCGCTGCGCGCACAACTCAAGGCGCTCGACCCCGAATACTACGAACAAATGGACCGCAACAATCCCCAGCGGGTCATCCGTGCGCTGGAGGTGTGTCTGCAAAGCGGACAGCCGTACAGCACCCTGCGCAAAGGCATTCCGCAGCCGCGGCCGTTCGGCATCGTCCGGGTCGGAATCCGTATGATGCGACATGTGCTGTATGACCGAATCGACCGGCGGGTGGACCACATGATGGAACAGGGGCTGGAACAAGAAGCCCGTTCGCTATACGGACTGCGTGACTGCAACGCGCTGCAAACGGTCGGCTACCGGGAACTCTTCGACTTTTTCGACGGGAAAATATCCCGCGAAAGAGCCGTCGAGCTTATCAAGCGCAACAGCCGCCGCTATGCCAAACGCCAGGAAACATGGTTCGGCCGGGACGCTCGCACCCGATGGTTCGAAGGGGGAGAAACATGCGCCGCCGCCATCGAACAATACCTCCGCGACACGTTGCCCCTTTCGTAACCGGATCCGTTCCGCGACAGAACGCGGCATCCGCAGATTCCGGACCGACGCCTGCCGTTTTCCACGCTTCCGGTCTCCTTTCGGATACCGTTCGCAGAAGGACGTTTTTCACTACAAGAGGACGTTTCCCCGCTGACGTTCCGGCTATTTGATACCGATAAATAACCCCGGCGACTTCCGAGCGAACGCACCGAAGGATATCAACCTCAGAGAGGGCGGCCCGGAGATAGAACCGACCGAGAAAACAGAAGCGCGGCAGACTGCGGCAACAAGACAGGAAAGTCCGGGACAAAAGACCTGTACACGAAGAATAAATGACAAAAGGATACTGTCTGCATAGCAAACAGTATCCTTTAAGAGTACTCGGAGCGGGAATTGAACCCGCACAAACCTTTCGGTTTATCGGATTTTAAGTCCGACGCGTCTACCGATTCCGCCATCCGAGCCCTTTTCGGTCGCACGCTCGCGACGAAGCGGAGCAAATATAAGGCATATCCGGCTGAAATGCAAATCCGGCGTTTCCCGACGAACCGATTTGCCCTTTTCGCGTCCCGCCGCCGGTCTCTTTCTTCAATGCCGCTTTCACGCATCCTCCGCCCTTACGAAACGTCAAAACGCGCCGTGCAAAAATCGACACCCAAACACGCCGTCGGATACTCCGAGGACGACTATACGATCAGCAGTTCGCTCAATTCCTCCTCCATATCGCCGATCCCGCGCTCCGACAGACAACGCTCGATGCGCGACAACCGATGACGATAAATTTCCAACCTTCTTTCGAAGTCCGTTTTCTCGTCTTCGGTCGCCGGACGAGCACAGACATATCCGTCGGGCAAACAACCTTCCGTCTCGAAACGGTCGGTCGAAAGCATAAAGTTCACATACAGGCAACCCGACTCGTACTCCTCGAAAACCGCATATATCGGCCCGGTCTCCGCCGACTCACTGCAAAACACGTAGAGTTCTCCTTTGCGCACATTCATCATAACTCGAATTATTTTAAGATTAATAGCAAGCGAGCGATACGATGACACCCCGGTTCCGGATGCGAGTTTTCTGCGGATTCTCACAACCGTGAAGGAACCGTACTCGGCCGGTCCGACCGTTTGAAAACATGTATAAACAAAGGAATATTTAAAGTTACACAAACCCGAACATTCGTGAAACGACCGATCGGCAAACAAACATATCCCATCCTCTGACAGCAGGGCAAAGCTGTAAATACTAATCGTTCCTGACGAATTCCAAACGCTTTCCGCAAAAAACATTCCCCGAGTCGCATTGCGGAATCCGCTCCGGAAACAGCGAACGATCCGCATAACGACCCTTCTGACGATTCCGGTCCGAGAAAAGCTCCGGGGACGACACCTGTCGGCCGGAATCGAATCTCGCCCTGTCGTACCCAATTCGAGAACACAGCCTGTTTTGGCGACCGAATCGAATCACCGGATCATCCGACGTCCTGTTCGAGTGAGTATTCATCTCGGGGAGGGACGGAGGCATCTGTCCCCCTCCGAAACAGCCCGGCCCCGGCTCGTGTCGTCCCCGCAGCCCTTTCCGGGAGCGATACGAGCCATGCTCTGCACGCCATTCCGGCACGATATCTGCCCGAACGATACAAAAAACGCATGATTACGCACAACGCACACAGCCATCGTTTCGAACTGCAAGCAGGGCAGCACGAGACGCCTTTCATCGAATACATTCCGACGGACGACGGCATGATTATCTCCCGCACATGGGTTCCCCGCATCCTCGAAGGGCAGGGCATCGCCTCGATGATGACCCGGCACGTACTCGATTATGCCCGGGAAAGAGGTCTGCGGATCGTTCCCGAATGCTCCTTCACTCGGGTCTATCTGAAACGCCATCCCGAATATGCCGATCTCACGAAAACGGGAAAGATGTAAATCTGACCGCCGGAAAAACGTCGTAACGCAACCTGTCCGCCAGCCCTATCGAAACAAAAAAGCCGTCTCTCGCGGGAGAGACGGCTTTAGAAACGGCGTGGACGCCTACCACATATAGATCACGGCATCGCCCGGATCGACTTCCATGACACCTTTATACGCATCGGACGGGACAATGGAGCCGTCCTTGAGAATCCGTTTGACCGAAGGTCCGGCATAGAAGGTCAGTTTCATGCTCTGGCGATAATCCCGATTGACGATCACGAGAAAAGTGTGCCCTCCGTTTTCGAGCTGCGACACGACGGCTCCCGTGCCTTCGGTCTCGAGCACCTTCACAGGCTCGGGCAACCGCGTCAGCCGGACGGTCTTGCGCGGAATTTTCGGTCCGGTATGACGCACCCAGTCCACCTTCGCGCCGAAGAAAACGCCCGACAGATTGCGCAGTTCCTCGTTCATGGCCTTCACCCGGTCGTAAGCCTCCGTGCGCTTGCCGTCCAGACCGATCGGCCCGAACTGGAAATCCCAATGCGAATCTCCGGCCGGCGTCCAATAGGTGAAATACTGCAACCCCTGTGCGCCGTAAGCCAGGTTGCTGTACATCTGCAAACGCAACATGGCCATCGTCGGAACGGGATAAGGCCCGTGCGCCGTCGCCAGCGCGAAAGCCCAGAAATCCTTACCCGCCTTTTTGGCCTCATCGGCGAATTCCTCGAGATTCTCGTACCACTCGGCTTTGAGACCATCGTAAGTAATAGGGTAGTGGTCGAACGAGAGGAACTGAAGCGGCACCTCCTTGTCGAAACGCGACACATAGTCGCGGTAATCCTTCGCACCCAGCGCATCGAAATGCTCCTTCGGTCCGGTAGGGAACAGGTTCAGGTAACAGAAATGATCGTCGTCCACCGCCCGTATCCGCTTGGCCCATTCACCCAGCGCGGCGAAATCGCTGCACAACGGCTCGTCGCGAAGGAAATAGCCGGCCAGTGCGGGATGTTTCTTGAAACGGGCGACTGTTTTTTCCGGCTCGGACAACAGTTCGCCGCAGGTAATGATCTGCTTGATCCCCGTTTTCTGCGCCACGTCGAGTGCTTTGGCCACCTGTTCGGCCGTCCGGTAAAAACTGAAGTTATGGGTGAACCCGGCCTCTTTGAGTTCCCGGAACCGCTCGACGGTCGTCTCTTCGGCCGGAATGCCGTGCCATGCGAGAATGGGCATCTCACCGGTGGAAGCCAGCTTTTCCTGCGCCCGAAGCTGCATGCCCCCGCCGAACGAAGCGAGCAGGGCGACACTCAGCATACATCTGTTTCTCAGATTCATTTAGATCGTTTTTTATCGTCCGACACTCAGTACATATAGATCATCGCATCGCCCGGCTCGACCATCACCGTATCGGAATACACCGAAGCGGGAATGATGGAGCCGTCCTTGAGAATGCGTTTCATCCCCGGAGCGAGTCCGATGGAGAGCTTCATGCGCTTTTTGAAATCCCGGTTCACGATCACGAGGAAACGGTTGTCACCGTTGCGCAACTGCGAGACCACGGCTCCCGATCCTTCCGTCTCAAGGTATTTCACGCCTTCGGGCAGTTCCTCCAATCGCTGCGTTCCCTGCGGAATCGTGTCGCCCGTATGACGTACCGCGATCACTTCCGAACCGAGGAACACGCCGGTGAGCGCCTTGATCTCTTCGTTCATCGTCTTAATCTTGTCATACACGTCGGTGCGCTTGCCGTCCAGACCGATGGGGCCGTGATGGAAGTTCCAGTTGGGATTCTTGCCCGGCGTCCAGTAGGTGAAATACTGAATGCCCTGTGCACCGTAAGCCAGATCGCTGTATATCTGAAACCGGAGCTGCGCCAGGTCGGGAATCGGGTAGGGCGTATGCGCCGTCGTAAGCGCGAAGGCCCAGAAAGGCTTTCCGGCCTTGCGGGCTTCGTCCGAGAAGATTTCGAGGTTTTCGTACCACTCGCCCCGGTAGGTGTCGCCCACCACCGGATAGTGGTCGAAGGAGAGCAGCTGGAGCGGCACCTCCTGATCGAAACGATGCACGTAATCGCGGTAGCTGTCGGCCTTGAGCACTTCCAGCGGAGCGTAGTTGGGGAACAGGTTCAGATAGCAGAAATGCTCGTCGTCCGTCGCACGGATACGGGCTGCCCATTCGCCCAGCGCAGCGAAATCGTCGCAGCTGGGTTCGTCGCGCAGGAAATAACCGGCCACGGCGGGATGGTTCATAAAACGCTTGACGGTCGCCTCGGGCTCTTTTCTCAGCTCGGGACAGGAGACGATCAGTTTGATCCCCACCTGCTGGGCCAGATCGAGCGCCCGCTGCATCGCATCGGCATCGCGGTATCCTTCCGAGAAATGGTGCGTGATACCCGTCTCCTTGAGTTCGACGAAACGCTCCAGCGTCGAGCTGTCGGACGGGATGCCGTACCACGCCAGAATCGGCATTTCTCCCCCGGACGGCAACTTATCGGCGGCCTGCTCTCCGTCCGTCGCGGGAGAACAGCCATACACACAGCACAGGGCCAACAGAGGCAACAAAAACAGTTTCTTCATAGAGTTCAGTCTTTTTTAAGTGGGTTTATATCTGTCAAAGATAAAAAATTAATCGGGAAAACGCACGGAAGCCGGACAACGAATCCGCACCCGTCTCCGAATGCGCTCCGTTGTCCGGCCTCGCGGTCAGTCCCTCCGTCTGTCTTGTACGATCCGGACAAACTCCTTCCGGCCCGTCAATTACGGCCGGCCTGTTTTAAGGCACATCGGTCAGAACGTGCATCCGACACGGAACAAAACGGCATTCAGCCCCTCTCCCATATGCTGGAACCGTATACCGAAATCGCCTTTCACTCCGCCTTGCGAACCGCCGAAACTGACACCCGGTCCGATACTGGTGTAAAAATCCGTACCTTCCGCCAAACCGCTGACCCCGACTGCAGCTCCCAGATCCCATGCGAGATAAACCGACGTTTTCGGAGACACGGGACAATACCCTTTGAAATCGACGAATACCGGCAACACGCCCATCGTATCGTCATCTTCTTCATAACCATAGTCACTGAGCAATCCATAAAAATAATTGAAACCCAACCCCATACCGACAAACAGGTAAGGATTGACCCGGACGCCGTGAACGGTTTCGAAAAGAATACGGTCCGTATTCAACACATTCGACGCATCTCCTACTCCGAGTCCATAGGCAAAAGCGACTTCTCCCTGATATTTCGGAAAGGCTTCATCCGTAACGAACCGCGAATGTCCCGACTTCGAACGTACCGAATAACCCGATATCTTGTCCGTCTTGCCGTTTTCATACTTAATAATGAAAACTTCGCCGACAGGGACGGTATAAGTAGGACCGTTCGGATTGT
>UROX01000095.1 GCA_900549685.1 uncultured Alistipes sp. | reverse complement strand
GAAACGAAAGTGCCGCAGAATTTTCTTTCCGCGGTTGTGCTTTTGTATTGTCTTCGCGGTAGTTGTCGCGTCGTCTTGGAACCTTTCGGACGAAGCGAGGAGAGAGGGGACGGAAATACGGTTGCGGGTCATGTCTCCTGCGGCCGGGATTTCAGCATATGAAAGTATAGCATGGCCATTTTCTCGGAACGGACGTTTGTCGGAAGTTCCGATTGATGGGAATGCGGCATACGGAATGTGTCCGGTGAAATGTCGGCCTGGTTTCGTTCCTAGTGAAAAACGTTTCACGCATCTATGACAACATCTCTTGTCGAGGTATTCGAAGGTCGGGACCGAGGTTTCCGGTACCTCATCCTTCGAACAAGTCTTTCCTCCCGCCTTCGAGGTTTTCAAACGGAGCGGCCGAAGCGTCTTTTATTTTTTCTTCGCGGCAATATACGCTCCATCGTCTATGGAATATCCCGCGTCTTTTCGGTTTTGTTGGGAAAGCGGATAATTTTTCGTTGTTCGCAGGCTGCCGTATAATCGGACCCGAAAAAAATTAACTTTTTTGCATTTCTTTCGCGCTGGTTCATAACATTCGTTACGTGAAGGTAACTATGTGTCGTTCAGGTGTCTTATTGTTTCGTGAAAAAAGCCTCGCTATTTTTGCGTATCGACTGTCGGAGAACGGTCGGGCGATCATTGTTTCATTTAAAATTCGAGCGTTATGGCAAAACGAGTAGCCGTGTTAGCCGTCGATCCGGTGAACGGCATGGGACTTTTTCAGTATTTGGAAACTTTTTTCGAAAACGGTATCGGGTACGAAGTGTTCGCCGTTTCGGAGACGACCGACATCCGGACCAATTCGGGTATCCGGCTCAAGGCGGACGATACGGTGGCGAATCTCAAGGGACGGTCCGACGATTTCGATGCGCTGGTGTTTTCGTGCGGCGATGCCGTGCCGGTTTCGCACAGCATGCCTCCGAACCGCATAATGTCGCGTTGATGGAGGTGATCCGCGAGTTCGCTGCGAAAGATAAAATTCTGATCGGTCATTGTGCGGCGGCGCTGATGTTCGAGCTGGCGGGTGTTTGCGAGGGCCGCAAAGTGTCGGTCCATCCGTTGGCTGCACCTGCCGTGGCCCGGGGCGTCGTTACGGACGAGCCGTGGACGGCCGACGGCAACTTTTATACGGCTTGCGGCGAACATGCCGTCGCCGATCTGTTGCCTGCCGTATTGCAGGTACTGAAGTAGACGCCGCAGTTTCCGGAACGAATCCCGGTCTTTCTGTTCGGTTTGCAGAGAGGCCGGGATTTTTGCGTTTGGTGGTGGTGTCTCGACGGAACGCGAGGGTGTCATGTCTGTCGGTGAATTATGCGGATTTTCGTGCCCGCTCCGTACGACGGGACCGGTCTGTCGGTATGCAGAGTTTGATCAGTCTTGTCGTGTTTCGTTTCGATGATTTCCATCGATATGGAATCCGTTGGAAAAAGCCGGTGGAGCCGTGCGGAATCGCTTTGTTCGGGAGTCGCAATGACCGTGTCGGGAATCGCACGGATGTTTCAGGACTGTTTTTTTCGCAGAATAGTTATTAACTTTGGGCATACCAAACCGATAGAGTCTTATGAGTCCGCTTTCCGTGTCGATAACCGTGGCCGTTTATTTCGGAGTGCTGTTTCTGGTCGCTTTCCTGACAGGGCGCAAGGCCGACAATCAGGGGTTTTTCGTGGGGAATCGCCGTTCGCCCTGGTTCGTCGTGGCTTTCGCCATGATCGGGTCGAGCATCTCGGGCGTCACGTTCGTGTCCGTTCCGGGGTGGGTCGAGGTCAGCAATTTTTCCTATTTGCAGATGGTCATGGGATTCGTGGCCGGGCAGTTTGCGATTGCCTTCGTGCTGATACCGTTGTTCTACCGCATGGGGCTGGTGTCGATCTACGAATACCTCGAGAACCGTTTCGGCCTGTCGTCATACCGGACGGGGGCGTGGTTCTTCTTCCTTTCCAAGATGCTGGGGGCGGCCGTGCGAGTGTTTCTGGTCTGCATCGTCATGCAGCTGCTGGTCTTCGAACCCTTCGGCCTGCCGTTCGTTCTGAATGTCGTTTGTACGATGGCGCTCGTGTGGCTCTATACCTACCGGGGCGGGGTCAAATCGCTCGTCTGGACCGATTCGCTCAAGACGTTCTGTCTGATCGTCAGCGTGGGGTTGTGTATCTATTATATTGCTTCGGACCTCGGTCTGGGCTTCGGCGGCATGTTGAGCGCCGTGGCGGAGCACGACTATTCGCGCGTGTTCTTCTTCGACGACGTGAACGACAAGCGCTATTTCTTCAAACAGTTTCTGGCCGGGGCCTTTACCGTCATCGCAATGACGGGACTCGATCAGGACATGATGCAACGGAACCTGAGCTGCAAGAACTACCGCGACTCGCAGAAAAATATCGTCACGAGTGGCATTCTCCAGTTTTTCGTCATCGGGCTGTTTCTCGTGCTGGGCGTGCTGCTCTACATGTTCGCTCATCGCAACGGCATCGAGGTGCCGGCCAAGAGCGACGAACTGTTCCCGATGATCGCCACGCAAGGGTATTTCCCTGCCGTCGTGGGCGTGCTGTTCGTCGTGGGACTCGTTTCTGCGGCTTTCGCGGCAGCCGGGTCGGCGCTGACGGCCCTGACCACCTCTTTCACTGTGGATATTCTGGAAAGTACGAAGAAATACGACGAAACGCGGACGGCACGTATCCGCAAGCGGGTGCATGTCGGTATGGCCGCGGTCATGGGACTCGTTATCCTCGCGTTCGACCTGCTCAACGACACCAGCGTCGTCGATGCCGTCTATACGCTGGCCAGCTATACCTACGGGCCGATTCTGGGTATGTTCGCTTTCGGAATCTTCACGAAGAAGAAAGTGCGCGACCGCTGGGTCCCCTTTGTGGCCGTGCTGTCGCCCGTGTTGTGCTGGGTGCTGCAGAGAAACTCGCAGGCTTGGTTCGGCGGGTATACGTTCAGCTACGAGCTGTTGATATTCAACGCGCTGTTTACGTTCGCAGGCCTGTGTCTGCTGATAAAAAAGAATAGGGAACAATGAGAACGAAACGGAAAATAGCCCGTCGGATCGCTGAAACCGCCATTGCGCTGTGGGCCGGAGCGCAGCCGCTCGCGGGACAGCCGCTTTCGTCGGAGACGCGCGAGCGCGTCTCCGACCTGCTTACCGAGACGGCCCGGACCGAAATCCGCTGCGGGCGCATCGGCATCGATTCGGTCGGGGGCGACCGCCGGACACTGGAACTCTATGCCGACAAGACCTGCTCCTATATCCCGTTCCGTGAAGAGAACGTGAAAGCGATTTACGACGGAGTGCGGGCGTTGTTGCCCGAAGCGTTGCGCAGCCGGCGCCTCGTGCTCTATGCCGACGGCATCCGTATCGAGGATATGATTCCTCGTCCGTTGCGCAGCCGGACAGACCGCAGGGAGCGGACCTTTACCTTTACCGCACCGTCCGACCGGCCGTTGGTCGTACGGGCCGATGCGCCTTACCGGCCCGAAGCGGGGCTGGCGGACCGTCACATCGCGCTGTGGCAGAGCCACGGCTATTATTTCGAGCCGAAACTGAACCGGTGGGAATGGCAGCGGGCACGCATTTTCCAGACTGTCGAAGACCTCTATACGCAGAGTTACGTGCTCCCGTATCTGGTACCGATGCTCGAAAACGCCGGGGCCTGCGTCCTGCTGCCCCGCGAGCGCGATACGCAGACGCACGAGGTGATCGTGGACAACGATCCGGGTGTGGATGCCTCGTCGCGCTATACCGAGACGGGCGCGTGGAGCACGGGGGACGGCGAGGGATTCGCGCATGTGCGGACCGAGTACCGCGATACCGAGAATCCGTTCCGGGACGGTTCGTTCCGACAAGTCCGGACGACGACCCGCCCGGCCGACACGGTCTCGGCGGTGTGGACGCCCGATATTCCCGAAACAGGACGCTATGCCGTGTACGTGTCGTACAAAACGGTGGAGAACAGTGCCGACGATGCGCTCTATACGGTCCGCCACCGGGGCGGCGAGACCCGTTTCAGGGTCAATCAGACGATGGGCGGCGGTATGTGGATCTATCTGGGCCGCTTCCTGTTCGATGCGGGGTGTTCTCCGGCGGGGTGCGTGACACTGAGCAATCTCTCGCGCAAAGGCGGGCGGATCGTGACGGCCGACGGCGTGAAGTTCGGCGGCGGTACGGGCAACGTCGCCCGTATCGTGCCCGAGGCGCAGCGTCATCCGCAGATCGCATATCGTTACGAGACGAGCGGCTATCCCCGTTTCACCGAAGGCGCCCGCTACTGGCTGCAATGGGCCGGTTTCGCCGATTCGGTCTATACCGTGACGGGCAACGAGAACGATTACCGGGACGACTACATGTGTCGGGGCATCTGGGTGAACGCGCTCGCGGGAGGGTCGAAAAATGCGCCGCACCGCGACGGGCTGCGGATTCCGGTCGATATGTCTTTTGCGTTCCATTCCGATGCGGGCACGACGCCGGGCGACTCGATCATCGGTACGCTGGGCATCTATTATTCGCGGGCGGACGGCGGCCGTTTCCCGAACGGCGTCTCGCGCGAGGCCTCGCGCGATCTGACCGACCTGGTGCAGTCGCAGATCGTCTCCGACATCCGGGCCGCTTTCGAACCCGAATGGTCGCGCAGGGGCATGTGGAATGCCTCGTATTTCGAGGCTCGTGTGCCCGAAGTGCCGGCCATGCTGCTCGAACTGCTGTCGCACCAGAATTTCGCCGACATGCGTTACGGACTCGATCCCCGTTTCCGTTTTACGGTCAGCCGGGCCATTTATAAAGGAATTCTGCGTTATCTGTCGCACCAGTACCGGCAGCCTTTCGTCGTACAGCCGCTTCCGGTAGATCGTTTCCGTGCCGAGTTCACGCCCGAGGGGCGGGTCGCGCTCGCGTGGGAACCCGTGACCGATACGCTCGAAACGACGGCCGTGCCCGACCGCTACGTGCTCTATACGCGCATCGGCGACGGCGATTTCGATAACGGTGTCGTCGTCGAGGGTACGAGTGCGGTGTGCGACGCGGTGCCCGGCCGTATATACAGTTACCGGGTGACGGCGCTCAACCGGGGCGGAGAGAGTTTCCCGTCCGAGGTCCTGTCCGTCTGCCGGACGCCCGGAAGCCGGGGAACCGTGCTTGTCGTGAACGGATTCGACCGGGTGTCGGCTCCGCAGGATTTCGTGTGCGATTCGCTGGCGGGATTCTGCGATGCGGTCGATCACGGCGTGCCTTATCTCGAAGACATCTCTTACATCGGCAGTCAGTACGAGTTCTGCCGCTCGACGCCTTACGGCGACGACGATGCGGCCGGGTTCGGCGCCAGCCGGGCCGATTACGAGACGCAGGTCGTGGCCGGCAACACGTTCGACTATCCCGCACGGCACGGCGAGGCGATTGCGGCGGCGGGCTATTCGTTCGTTTCGTGCAGCGCCGCGGCGGTGGCCGACGGCAGCGTGAGGCTGGACCGCTACCGGATCATCGATCTCGTTCTGGGCAAACAGCGCCGGACGACGGTCGCCCGGGGAGCGATGCCGGCCCGCTACGAGGCTTTCCCGTCCGCTCTGCGGTGCCGGATCGCCGATTATCTGGCCGGAGGCGGCGGACTGTTCGTCAGCGGCGCCTACGTAGGCAGCGATCCTTGCGGGGGACCGGATGCCGAAGCGGGCCGTGCCTTTACGGCCGACGTATTGAAATTCAGGTTGCGGACGGGCCGTGCAGCCGTGCGTGGAGCCGTCCGCGGTGTGGCCTCGCCTTTCGGCTCTCTGACCGGGCGGTACGAATATTTTCACGAACTCAATGCCGAATGCTATGCCGTCGAGTCGCCCGATGCCATCGAGCCGGCCAGCGAGGACGCTTTCACCGTGTTCCGCTATGGCGAGAACAACCTGAGCGCGGGTGTGGCCTATCGGGACGACGAGCGGCGGATCTGTACGCTCGGATTTCCGTTTGAGGCGGTACGGACTCCAGAGCAGCGCCGGGAACTGATGCGCGGCGTGCTCGAATTTCTCGAAACCCGATAAATCCGGATGCGCATGACGAACGTTTCTTCCGAACGGTTGCTGTCGCTCGACGTGCTGCGCGGCATCACGATAGCGGGGATGATTCTGGTCAATAATCCAGGGAGTTGGGGCGCGGTATACGCTCCGCTCAGGCATGCCGTGTGGCACGGTCTGACGCCCACCGATCTGGTCTTCCCGTTCTTTATGTTCATCATGGGCGTGTCGGCCTGCTTCTCGCTCCGCAAGTACGGTTACCGTTGCAGCGGTCCCGTGTTGCGGAAGATATTCCGGAGGGTCGCGGTGCTTTTTCTGATCGGACTCTCCGTCGGATGGTTCGCCCGTTTCTGCGGAACGTTCAATGCGCTGTCGGGCGAGGAACTGTCGTTCTGGGAACGGGTAGGACGCTCGTGTCTGACGTTCGACCGCATGCGGACACTCGGCGTGATGCAGCGTCTGGCGCTCGGTTATGGGGCGGCCTCTCTTCTTGTCGTGATGCTGCCGCTACGTTTCGTTCCGTGGACGGCGGGGCTGCTGCTGGCCGGATATTGGCTCGTGCTGGCGCTCGGCGACGGGTTCGCTCTTTCGGAAAACAATATCGTCGCCGTCGTGGACCGGGTCGTGCTGGGTACGGCGCACATGTACCGCGAGGGCGATATCGCTTTCGATCCCGAGGGGCTGCTCAGTACCGTGCCGTCGGTGGCGCACGTGCTCGTCGGATTCTGTTGCGGTAGGGCTGTTCTTGCCGGGAAGGATTTGCGCGATAAGATATCGAATCTGCTGCTCATAGGAGCTGTGCTGATGCTCTCCGGGTGGCTGCTTTCGTACGGTTGTCCGATCAACAAGAAGATCTGGTCGCCCACGTTCGTCCTGCTCACCTGCGGGATGGCCTCGTCGCTGCTGGGCCTGTCGATGTGGATCGTCGATGCACAGGGCCGGCGGAAGTGGTGCCGCTTTTTCGAAGTGTTCGGCGTCAATCCGCTGTTCCTGTACGTGCAGTCCGCCGTGCTGGCGATTCTGGCGGGCAACATCCGGTTCCCTTACGGCGGAAGGATGACGAGCCTGCATGGATTCGTCTACTCCGAGTGGCTCAGTCCCGTGTTCGGCGCGGAGATGGGATCGCTCGTTTATGCGTTGCTGTTCGTCGGGCTGAACTGGGCGGCGGGATATGTGTTGTATCGTAAAAAAATATGGATCAGAATATGATGTTGCTGGCAGACAGCGGCTCGACCAAGACCGACTGGTGCTTGGTCGAAGGCGGGACGGAGGTCCTGCGGGTGGAGACCGGAGGGACGAATCCCTTTTTTCAATCGCCGGAGCGGATCGGGCAGGAGATCGACTCTGCGCTTATGCCCCGTGTGGGGACGTATGCGGTACGGAGCGTGTTTTTTTACGGAGCCGGGTGCGCGTTTCCCGAGCAGATCGAGACGGTACGCGGTGTGCTGGCCGTCCGGTTTCCCGAAGCGCGGATCGAGGTCGGCAGCGACATGACGGCTGCAGCCCGTGCGCTGTGCGGCCGTCGTCCGGGCATCGCCTGTATTCTGGGCACCGGTTCCAACTCGTGTCTGTGGAACGGCGGGGCGATTGCGGCGAACGTCTCGCCGCTGGGTTTCATCCTCGGCGACGAGGGCAGCGGGGCCGTGTTGGGCCGGAGGCTCGTGGGCGATTGCCTGAAGAATCGCCTGCCGCGGGGGCTGCGCGAGAAGTTTCTCGCCCGGTTCGATTTGACGCCCGCGGCGATTCTCGAACGGGTCTACCGGCAGCCGTTTCCTAACCGTTTTCTGGCCTCGCTGTCGCCTTTTTTGGCGGAGCATATCGACGTGCCCGAGATCCGGACAATCGTCTTCGAGGGTTTTACCGATTTTTTCCGCCGCAACGCGATGCAATACGACGGCTGGGACCGCCTCGATGTACATTGTACGGGATCGGTCGCCTACTATTATCGGGAAGTGCTCCGGGAGGCGGCCGCGGAGTGCGGCCTGCGGCTGGGCACTGTCATGCGGAGTCCGATGGCCGGGCTGGTCGCCTATCATTCGTCGGAGGAATAGGGAATGGAGACGACGGAAGTGATCGTAACGCTCGTCATCGCCCTGCTTTCGGCAGCCTGCGGCGTGCTGGGCATCCTGCTCCAGCGGAAGACCGAGCGCATGAAAATCGCCGAGCGGCAGCTCTCCGAACGGAAGTCGGCGATCTATGCCGATTGGGCGGAATTTTTCTACGGCGCGCTGAAAGGTGTCAAACAGAACGAACCTTTCGATACCGTCGCGGCGCAGGAGACTATCTATCGCCTGAAAAGGGAGATACTGGTATTCGGTTCGGACGATGTGTTCCGCCGGCTCAACGACTGGCTCTGTTCGACCGGTGCCGAGGAGAACGGGAGCCGTCAGATGCTCTGTTTCATGGAACTGCTGCTGGCGTTGAGGCGGGACATCTACGACGGCCGTACTTCGGTGACGAAAAAAGAAATACTGACCCATCTTCTGCAGAACGAGCGGGAAGCCGATTTCTGGTTGGAAACATGGGGAGCTAAATGCGATATTTCAGAAAGACAATAAAAATATGACATTCGTAAAAATCACCGAACAGCCTTCGCTGCATGACGATCTGGAAAACAAGTCGGTGCGCGAGCTGCTCGAAGAAATCAACGAGGAGGACCGCAAGGTGGCCCTCGTGGTCCGCGAAGCGATTCCGCAGATCGAAAAACTGGTGACCTCCATCGTCGAGCGCATGCGCCGGGGAGGCCGTATCTTTTACATGGGCGCCGGGACGAGCGGTCGTCTGGGGGTGCTGGACGCTTCGGAAATTCCGCCTACGTTCGGCATGCCGCCCACGCTGGTGGTGGGACTGATCGCCGGCGGCGATACGGCCCTGCGCAATCCGGTCGAAAATGCCGAGGACGACCGCGAACGGGGCTGGGAGGAGCTGCGGGAGCACGGCATCACCGAACTCGACACGGTGATCGGCATCGCCGCGTCGGGCACGACGCCCTATGTGATCGGGGCGCTGCACGAAGCTCGCCGGCACGGAATCCTCACGGCCTGCATTTGCAGCAATCCCGATTCGCCGATGGCCGCCGAGGCCGACATTCCCATCGAGATGGTCGTGGGACCCGAATTCGTGACGGGCAGTTCGCGCATGAAGTCGGGCACGGGCCAGAAGATGATCTGCAACATGATTACGACAGCCACGATGATCCGTCTGGGACGCGTCAGGGGCAACCGCATGGTCAATATGCAGCTGACCAACAGCAAGCTCGTGGACCGCGGGACCCGTATGGTGGTCGATGAGCTGGGACTCGGCTATGAACAGGCCCGGGCGCTGCTGCTGCTCCACGGCTCGGCCGGCAAGGCCATCGAAGCCTACCGGACGGAACACCGCTGACCAGATTCGATCCGGACAGCTGCATTCCGGCAGCCACAGACGCAACGGACCGAATTTCGGCCCGTTGCGTTTTTTTATTACTTTTGTGCAGGATCGAGCTTGCTCTTTCCTGCACATATCATAAGAAGCGTTATGCTTATCTTGTAGTCGAGAACCTGAGAAATT
>UROX01000094.1 GCA_900549685.1 uncultured Alistipes sp. | reverse complement strand
TCATGGTACGTTTGCCTGAGGAAGTCCTATTTTGCGGCCGAACGGAACGGATCGTCGCCGGGGAACGGTAAGGGGCGTTCTTCTCCTATTTATATATAATGTATGGCCGGGCGATCGGTCGGTGCCGGCAGGTGTGCGGCCGGTTTCGGAGACGATAGCCCTTGGCATTTCGTAATGGCGACCGGAAACGAAAAAGAGCGGCAGCATAAAAAGCTGCCGCTCTTTTCGTTGCTGGATTGTCCGATTCGTCCGGAATCTTCCGTTCCGGGGCTGTTCGTCCGCAGGCGGAGAAATGGGAGCGGGACCGGAACTTTTGTGGAAACGCCTTGCTTAAATCTTGTTGTTGATGTCCTGGTACTCGATTTCCAGCCCTTTTTCGTAGAGTTTCATAGCCCGGCGACTCATGCCCATGCTCGAGAAACCTCCGTCGTGGTAGAGATTCTGCATCGTCACTTTGCGGGTCAGGTCGGAGAACAGCGTCAGTACGTAGTCGGCGCAGTCGTCGGCCGTGGCGTTGCCCAGCGGCGACGTCCGGTCGGCGTAGTCCATCAGGTCGCCCAGTCCGAGTACGCCGCTGCCGGCCGTCGTGGGCGTGGGCGACTGCGATACGGTGTTGATGCGCACGTGTTTCTCGCGGCCGTAGATGTATCCGAAGCTGCGGGCGATGGATTCGAGCAGCGCTTTGGCGTCGGCCATGTCGTTGTATCCGTACAGCGTCCGCTGGGCGGCGATATACGACAGAGCCACGATCGAAGCCCAGTCATTGAGGGCGTCTTTTTTACGGGCGACCTGAATGACTTTGTGGAACGAGATGGCGGATATGTCGAGCGTTTTTGCCAGATAGTCGTAATCGAGATCGTCGTACTTGCGTCCCTTGCGGACGTTGAGCGACATGCCGATGGAGTGCAGAATAAAGTCGAATTTCCCTCCGAAGTGTTCCATCGTCTTGTCGATCAGGTTTTCCAGGTCGGGAACGCTCGTGGCGTCGGCCGGTACGACGATGGTGTTGCAGGCCTCGGCCAGTTCGCCGATCGTACCCATGCGGATCGAGACGGCCGTGTTGGTCAGTACGATTTCGGCGCCTTCTTCGACGGCGCGCCGGGCGACTTTCCATGCGATGGAATTTTCGTTCAAGGCTCCGAAAATCAAGCCTTTTTTGCCTTTCAGCAGATTGTATGCCATTATTTTCCTCTTTTTAAAACGGGGCAAAGGTAGGCAAATATGCGAAAACCCCAAAAGAGATTACTGCGGAACGAAAATGTAGGTGATCGTGCCGCTCTGCCGGTCCGATACGTCGGTATCGACGTTGAAACGGGAATTGCGCGAGGCCATGACGGCCGTTTCGTTGATGCAGCTGTTCGATGTCGAGCTTTCCTTGAGCGAGGCGGAAACGACCTTGCCGTTGCGGTTCACGGTGATCGCGACGGTGACCTCCCCGCCTCCGTCGCACTGGTAGGCCGGGATGTGCAGTGATACGTCGCGGCGTCCGGGCAGCGAATAACTGACCAGCACTTTGCCCTTCTGTTTCACGCCGCTGGGCTTCTCGCCCTCTTTGGCTTCGCGCTGGGCTTTGTGCCGGTCGATCATTTCCTGTTCTTCGCGGCGCCCTTTCTCGAACGCGTCCCGCGAAGACCGTACCCTTCCGGCTACGGCGGCCGCTTCCTCGTCCAGTTCCTCCATGAAATCCGATGTCGCTTTGGACTCGGCGGCCGAGGAAGTGCTGCGCTCTCCGACCGATTCCTGTCCTCCGTTCTCGTCCGACACCCGGTTGCGGATGTGGCTGTAATCCGCATCGCTCTTTTCCCGGATTTCGGGTTCCTGTTGCGGAAGTTCCTGATCCATCAGTTCCGAGAGGTCGATGTAGACGGTCTGCGCCTGCGATTTATGGGTGATGGCGATGCGCGCCGATACGAACGCGATGCCGAGGGCCAGATAGCCGATAATCATGCAGCAGAGTCCCACCCTGTGTTCGTAGGCCCACGACCCGATGTCGGTGGGGCGCTTCTCGAACGGCAGGCCCAGACGGGGCGGTCGGTTGCGTTGCGGAGCGGGTTTCTTGTTGTCGGCCATCGTTTTTCGGTAGGTGATAAAAACCGAACAAAAGTACGATATTCTTTCAAAAAATTCATACCTTTGCGGCTAAAATAATTATCAACCCGAACTATGTCGCATAAACAAAGAACATTGGCCGCGCCGGTCGCTTTCTGCGGAAAGGGACTGCACACGGGGCTCAATGTGACGATGACCGTTCACCCCGCGGAGGCGGGCAGCGGAATCCGATTCAGAAGAACCGATCTTGAAAACCAGCCCGTCGTCGAAGCGTTGGCCGAGAACGTGGTAGACACCTCGCGCGGAACCACGATCGAAAAACGGGGCGCCCGCGTGAGCACGATCGAGCACGTGATGGCGGCGCTGTGGGGCTGCGGCGTGGACAACGCGCTGATCGACATCGATGCGCCCGAAACGCCTATCCTCGACGGTTCGGCGCGCGAATACACCGAAGCCGTGCTCGGAGCGGGACTCGTCGAGCAGGATGCCGACCGCGAATACTACGATATCGTCCGCAAGACCGTTTTTTCGGTCCCCGACCGCGGCGTGGAGATCGTCGCCTATACCGAAGACGAATTCTCGCTGGATGTGAATGTCGATTTCAATTCCAAGATAATAGGCAACCAGTATGCGCGGCTCTGCGGGCTGGACAGCTTTGCCGAGCAGATCGCTCCGTGCCGGACGTTCGTTTTCCTGCACGAGCTCGAACCGCTCATCAACAACAACCTCATCAAGGGGGGCGATCTGGACAACGCCATCGTGATTGTCGAAAATCCGGTTTCCGCCGAGGAGCTGGAACGGCTCTCGACGATCTTCGATAAGAAAGACGTACAGGTGAGCGAAGGGTATCTCAACAATCTGCAACTGCGTTTCCCGAACGAACCCTCGCGGCATAAACTGCTCGACATGATCGGCGATCTGGCGCTCATCGGCATGCGTATCCGCGGGCGGATCGTGGCTTACCGTCCCGGCCATGCGGCCAACACCGAATTCGCCAAAATCATCCGCAAGGAGATCAAACGGTCGGCCAATCTGCCCAAGTTCCGGGTCGATCCCGATGCCGCTCCGCTGTACGATATCAACCACATCAAGAAACTGCTGCCTCATCGTCCTCCGTTCCTGCTGGTCGATAAAATCGTCCATATCGACGAACAGAATGTCGTGGGAATCAAGAACGTGACGATGAACGAACCGTTCTTCGTGGGCCATTTCCCCGACGAACCGGTCATGCCCGGCGTGCTGATTATCGAGGCGATGGCCCAGTGCGGCGGAATCCTCGCCCTGAGTTCGGTGCCCGATCCGGAAAATTATTCGACGTACTTCCTCAAGATCGACGCCGTGAAGTTCCGCGACAAAGTCGTGCCGGGCGATACGTTGCAGTTCGAACTCAAACTGGCCGAACCCATCCGTCGCGGACTCGTCACGATGCAGGCGCGTGCTTTCGTGGGCAGCCGTTTCGTTACCGAAGCGCTGCTCATGGCGCAGATCGTCCGCAACCGGGCTTAACCGATACCGAATCCTAAAAAATCCAGACTTATGATAAGCAAGTTAGCCCATGTCGCCGAAGGAGCCAAGCTCGGAGAAAACGTGACGGTCGAACCGTTCGCCTATATTTCGGCCGATGTCGAAATCGGGGACGGAAGTTGGATCGGTCCCGGAGCCGTCGTGCTCGACGGCGCGCGGATCGGGAAGAATTGCAAGGTGCATACGTCCGCCGTGGTGGCCGGTGTGCCGCAGGACCTCAAATTCCGGGGCGAATATACGACGGCTGTCGTGGGCGACGGAACGACGATCCGCGAATGCGCCACCATCAACCGCGGTACGGCGGCCAAAGGTACGACCGTCGTGGGCAGCAACACGCTCGTGATGGCCTATGTGCATGTCGGACACGACTGCGTGGTGGGTGACAATTGCGTGCTGGTCAATCGGGTCTCGCTGGCCGGCGAGGTGGAGATAGGCGATTGGGCGATTCTGGGCGGCCATACGGCCGTGCATCAGTTCTGTCGCATCGGAGCCCATGCGATGCTCAGTGGCGGATCGCTCGTCAGCAAGGACGTGCCTCCTTTCGTCAAGGCGGCCCACAATCCGTTGTCGTTCGTGGGGGCCAATTTCATCGGTCTGCGCCGCAGGGGATTCTCGCCGGAAAAAGTGACCGAGATACAGGATATGTTCCGCATCCTGTTCCAATCCGGGTACGGTTATTCCAAGGCTTGCGATATCGTCGAGGCAGAGATTGTGCAGTCGCCCGAGCGGGATGAGGTGCTCGCGTTCATCCGTTCTTCGAAACGGGGTATCCTCAAGCCGTACAATCCGAAGAAAAGAAACGACGATGTGGAGTAATCCGGACGGGAACCGAACGGACGGATAAAAAAATAACGGGCGAAAGTTTGTATTTCCCCTATAAAAATGTATATTTGCATCGAAAGCATCTGCAGAAGGGGGACGTCGAGTCCCCCCTTTTGTTGGATGTCGGCGGGGTCGGATGCGATCGGCTTCGCTAACATGCCGAAATAATGATAGATACGGAACTGATAAAGAAGATCGTGGAAGAACGGTTGGCCGGAACCGATATGTTTCTGGTCTCTGTCCGTCGTTCGCCCGCCGACGAAATCGAGGTCGTGATCGACAGCGATACGACGGTGGGTCTCGACGCCTGCGTCGAGTTGAGCCGTGCCGTGAACGAAGCGTTCGACCGCGATGAGGAAGATTTCGAACTGACGGTCTGTTCGGCCGGAGTGGGGCGTCCGCTGACTCTGCCGCGGCAGTACCGCAAGATGATCGGCCGCAAGGTGGAGGTCGTGACCGAAGACGGCGGCAAGCTGGTGGCCGAACTGGCCGACTATTCGGAGGCGGACGGATCGCTCGTCCTCCGGTATGAAGAGAAAGTGCTGCCGGAGGGAGGAAAGCGCAAAGTGCTCGTCGTCCGGGAACGGACGGTGACGATGCCGCAGATCAAGACGGTTTGCGAGCACCTCGATTTCAAATGATGCGGATCGGCGTCGGGCAGGAGGGTCCTGCGGCGGCGCCGGCGAAAAAATATCGAAGTATGGTATGGCGGATGCGGCCGGTTCGGAGAACGACGGCCGTCGCGCCGATAAATCTTTACATTGCATAGTATGGACAACCTCAATCTGGTAAGCACCTTTGCGGAATTCAAAGAGCTTAAAAACATTGACAAGAGCACGATGATCGGAGTTCTCGAAGATGTGTTTCGCCACCTGCTCATCAAGACTTATGAGACGGATGAGAATTTCGACGTCATCATCAACCCCGAAAAGGGCGACCTCGAGATATGGCGCAACCGGACTATCGTGGAGGACGGAACGGTCGAGAATCCGAACCAGCAGATTGCGCTTTCGGATGCCCGCAAGATCGACAAAACCTACGAGGTGGGCGAAGAAGTGGCCGAGGAGATCAAACTGGCCGACTTCGGTCGCCGTGCCGTGCTTTCGCTGCGTCAGAATCTGGCTTCGCGGATTCTCGATCTGGAAAAAGCCAATCTGTTCAACAAATACACCGAGAAGGTGGGCGAGATCATAACCGGTGAGGT
Organism: uncultured Alistipes sp.; assembly: GCA_900549685.1. Classification (GTDB taxonomy): domain Bacteria; phylum Bacteroidota; class Bacteroidia; order Bacteroidales; family Rikenellaceae; genus Alistipes_A. The sequence goes on along the minus strand of UROX01000094.1, from coordinate 4,029 downwards.
CTATCAGGTGTGGAAGAAAGAGATTCTCGTGCTCGACGACGAGGAAAACGAGCTGGTAATGCCTAAGGCCGAACAGATTCCCAGCGACTTCTTCCGCAAGGGCGACAGCGTGAAGGCGATCGTATCGAGAGTCGAGATGCGTAACAATACGCCCTATATTGTCCTGTCGCGTACGGCGCCCGAGTTCCTCGAACGGCTGTTCGAAATGGAGGTGCCCGAAATCTTCGACGGACTGATTACGATCAAGAAGATCGTGCGTATCCCCGGCGAAAGAGCCAAGGTGGCCGTGGAATCCTACGACGACCGTATCGATCCGGTAGGCGCCTGCGTAGGAATGAAGGGATCGCGTATCTATTCGATCGTCAAGGAGCTGCGCAACGAGAATATCGACGTGGTGAACTGGACTTCGAACAGTCAGCTGCTCATTCAGCGTGCGCTGAATCCGGCCAAGATCTCGTCGATCAACCTCAACGAGGAGACCAAGACCGCGGCCGTTTACCTCAAACCCAACGAAGTATCGCTGGCTATCGGTAAGGGCGGTCTGAACATCCGTCTGGCCAGCATGCTCACCGGATACGATATCGACGTATACCGTGAGGTCGAAGAGGAGGACGTCGATCTGGACGAGTTCAAGGACGAAATCGACGAGTGGATCATCAACCAGCTCAAGAGCATAGGCTGCGATACGGCCAAGAGCGTGCTCGAGCTTTCCGTGGAGGATCTGGCCCAGCGGACCGATCTCGAGGTCGAGACGGTACAGGAGGTCGTGCGTATCCTCAAGTCGGAATTCGAATAGCCCCGGGCGACCGCCTGTCCGGAAAACGGACATCCGGTATGGCGGGAAGGGGATGGCCGCGAGCCGTCCGAGCTGTTCCGGCGGCGAAAACGGCCTGAACGGCGAAAAACTAAGGTAACACCGAAAAACAGCGAAATATGTCAAATGAGAGAAGACTTCGGCTCCATCAGGTTGCAAGAGAGTTGAAGGTAGGACAAACAACGATTATAGAATTCCTTGGCAAAAAAGGCGTCAAGGTGGAAAATTCTCCCAGCTCGATCATCGATGCGGAGACTTATGCCATTCTCGACAAGGAATTCGGCGGAAACAAGACGCTCGAGAGAGTGAATATCCGCGAAAAGATCGGTCTCAAGCACGAGACCGTCTCCCTTGATACCCGTAAGGGAGGCGGAGAGAGCGCTTCGGGAGACGAGTCCGGCTTCAAACACGAAGTGATTATCAAAAGCGGTGTTATCAGTGTGAAAGACGAAGTCGCCGCCATGACGACTCCTAAGATATTGGGCAAGATCGACCTGTCCGGCACCAAGTCGGGCCGTTCGGTTGCGTCCGCGCGTCCGGCCGTGGAGAAAAAACCTGAGTCTCCCAAGGCGCCGGCTCCCGCTCCGTCCGAACCCGTGCGGACTGCACCTCAGCCTCAGCCGGAACCCGAACCGAAGCCGGCTGTCGTCGAACCGGCGCGGCCAGTCGTTGCCGAGCCTGTCGTGGAGAAAAAAACGGCCGTGGAGACCGCTCCGGCTCGTGAGAGCGTCGCTGCGGAGGTGTCTGCCGTGCCGAAGAACGTGGCCGAGCCGGCCGCCGTCCGTCCTTCCGCGGGCGTCAAAGCGGCTGCCGAACCGGTCGTGATCCAGAGTCAGACGTACGACGAACGTGTAGCGGCCGATGAGAGCAATCTGTTCCGGCCCAACGAAGGTACGCGCTTGTCGGGTCCCAAGGTGCTCGGAAAGATCGACGTGAAGTCGTTCGAGAAGAAAAAGAGCGATGACGGCCACCGCAAGCGGGAAAAACGTAAACGGATCACCAAGGACAAAGTCGATATTACCCAGAAACAGAACCAGCCGGCAGGTCGTGCCGATGCCAAGACCAGACCGCAGGGCGGCCCTGGTGGGGTTGCGGCGCACGGCGGCAAGGCTGCTGCGGGCAAGGATCGCAAGAAGAACAAACCGGTCAAACCCGTCGTCAAGCAGGAGATCAGCGACGAAGAAGTACAGAAGCAGATCAAGGATACACTGGCCCGCCTGACTTCCAAAGGACCCAAATTCAAGACGGCCAAGCATCGTCGTGACAAGCGGGATGCCGTTTCGGCCCGGATGAACGAGGAGATGGAACGTCAGGAAATGGAAAAGAGCACGCTCAAAGTGACCGAATTTGTGACGGTGAGCGAGCTGGCGGCCATGATGAACGTCGGCGTGACCGAGGTCATTACGGCCTGCATGAACCTGGGGCTGATGGTGTCCATCAACCAGCGGCTCGACGCCGAGGCGCTGGTGGTCGTGGCCGAAGAATTCGGCTTCAAAGTCGAATTCGTGGCTGTGGAAATTCAGGAAGCGATCGATACCGAAGAAGACAGCGAAGAAGATCTGGTGCCCCGGCCGCCTATCGTGACGGTGATGGGACATGTCGATCACGGTAAGACTTCGTTGTTGGACCATATTCGTAACGCCAATGTCATCGCGGGCGAAGCCGGCGGTATCACGCAGCATATCGGTGCGTACAGCGTCAAGCTCGAAGACGGACGCCGGATCACGTTCCTCGATACGCCGGGACACGAAGCCTTTACGGCCATGCGTGCCCGCGGTGCCAAAGTGACCGACGTGGCGATCATCATCGTGGCGGCCGACGACAACGTGATGCCGCAGACGGTCGAAGCGATCAACCATGCTTCTGCTGCACAGGTGCCGATGGTGTTCGCGATCAACAAGATCGACAAACCCGGCGCCAATCCCGAACGGATCAAGGAAGAGCTGGCCGCTATGAACTACCTCGTCGAAGACTGGGGCGGAAAATACCAGTCGCAGGAAATTTCGGCCAAGCAGGGCATCAACCTCGACAAACTGCTGGACAAGGTGCTGCTCGAAGCCGAATTCCTCGATCTGAAAGCCAATCCGAACCGCAAGGCACAGGGAGCCATCATCGAATCGACACTCGACAAGGGGCGCGGATACGTGGCTACCGTACTGGTCGAAAACGGAACGTTGCGCGTGGGCGATGTCATGTTGTCGGGAATCTATACCGGACGCGTCAAGGCGATGTTCAACGAACGGGGAACCCGCATTACCGAGGCTCCGCCCTCCACGCCCGTGTTGGTGTTGGGACTCAACGGTGCGCCGCAGGCCGGCGATACGTTCAACGTGATGGACGACGAACGTTCGGCCCGCGACATCGCCAACAAGCGCGAGCAGTTGCAGCGTATGCAGGGTCTGCGGACGCAGAAACACATTACGCTCGACGAAATCGGACGCCGTATCGCTATCGGAAACTTCAAGGAGCTGAATATCATTATTAAGGGCGACGTGGACGGTTCGATCGAGGCTATGGCCGACTCGCTCATCAAGCTGTCGAAAGAGGAAGTACAGGTCAATGTCATCCACAAGGCCGTGGGTCCCATTTCCGAATCGGACGTGTTGCTGGCGGCCGCCTCCAATGCCGTGATCGTCGGCTTCCAGGTGCGTCCTTCGGCTGCCGCACGCCGTCTGGCCGAGAAGGAGGAGATCGAGATTCGGCTCTATTCCATCATCTACGATGCGATCAACGACATCAAGGACGCTATCGAGGGTATGTTGGCGCCCGTGATGAAAGAGGAGATCGTCTGCTCGGTCGAAGTCATGGAGACCTTCAAGATTTCGAAAGTAGGTACCGTGGCGGGCTGTCTGGTCCGCGAGGGCAAGATCACGCGCCATACCGACATCCGTGTGATCCGCGACGGTATCGTGGTCTATACGGGCAAGCTGGGATCGCTCAAACGCTTCAAGGACGATGTGAAGGAGGTGACGACCGGACTGGAATGCGGTCTCAATATCGAGAACTACAACGATATTCGCGTAGGCGATATCGTCGAGGGTTACGAACAGGTGGAAGTGAAAAGGAAATAACGCTTGTAGCCGGTTTCGCACGAGGCCGGCACCGGATACGAAAACGGACGAACCCTGCTTTATGGCGGGGGACCGTCCGTTTTTTGCTGGCAAGAGGTTTCATGTTTCCGATAAAATTACTATTTTTGGATATGCGATTATGCG
>UROX01000093.1 GCA_900549685.1 uncultured Alistipes sp. | reverse complement strand
TAGAGGAACTTCGAATAATCGACGATGCGGCACACGGGGGGATCGGCCTTGGGCGAAATCTCCACCAGGTCCAGTCCCATTTCGTCGGCCATATGCAGGGCCTCGCGCAACGAGACCACGACCGGCTGTTCGATGTTGTCACCCACGACCCTCACCTGAGGGGCCGTGATCTTGTTGTTGATCTTGTGCGCGGCTTCTTTTTCCGGCATCCTACCCCGGAAGCGGGGTCTTGTCTGAGGTTTGGTAATTATGGTTCTGTCCTCCTTACGTTAGTTAAACAATAAAGCAGTATTCCGAAAGGCGTCCGGACTTGTCCGGACGCCTCGAGAGTTCGTTATCGGGCGTTGAGCGTCTGAATCTCGGCGGCCACTTTGTCTTTGACCAGCGCAATGAATTCGTCGCAGCTCATCGAGCCTTTGTCGCCTTCGCCCTGAATGCGGACGGAGACCTGTTCGTTCTGTTCCTCCTTCTCGCCCACGATGAGCAGGAAAGGAATGCGCTTGAGCTCGTTGTCCCGGATTTTCCGGCCGATCTTCTCGTTGCGGTCGTCCACCTGGGCACGAATATCGGAATTATTCAGACATTCCGAAACTTTTCGAGCATATTCGTTGAACTTTTCGCTAATCGGCAGCACGACCACCTGATCGGGCGAGAGCCACAAGGGGAATTTTCCGCCCGTGTGTTCGAGCAGCACGGCCACGAAACGCTCCATCGAGCCGAACGGCGCACGGTGGATCATAATGGGACGATGCTCCTTGTCGTCGGAACCTTTGTAGGTCAGATCGAAACGTTCGGGCAGGTTGTAATCGACCTGAATCGTTCCCAACTGCCACTGTCGGCCGATCGCGTCGCGCACCATGAAGTCGAGCTTCGGTCCGTAGAAAGCGGCTTCGCCGAGTTCGACCGTCGTCTGGAGTCCCTTTTCGGCAGCGGCCTCGATGATGGCCTGTTCGGCCTTGGCCCAGTTCTCGTCCGAACCGATGTATTTCTCCTTGTTGTTCGGGTCGCGCAGCGACACCTGTGCCGTGAACTTATCGAAACTCAGCGTTTTGAAGATATACAACACGATGTCGATCACCTTCATGAACTCCTCTTTGAGCTGGTCGGGACGGCAGAAGATGTGCGCATCGTCCTGCGTGAATCCCCTCACGCGCGTCAGGCCGTGCAGCTCGCCGCTCTGTTCGTAACGGTACACGGTTCCGAATTCGGCGAAACGCAGCGGCAGGTCTTTGTAAGAACGCGGTTTGAACTTGTAGATCTCGCAGTGGTGCGGGCAGTTCATCGGCTTGAGCAGGAACTCCTCGCCCTCGTCCGGCGTATGGATGGGCTGGAAAGAGTCCTTTCCGTACTTGGCATAGTGGCCCGAGGTCACATACAGATCCTTCATACCGATATGCGGCGTGATGACCTGCAGATAGCCGTATTTCTTCTGCACGTTGCGCAAGAAGTGTTCCAGTCTGTCACGCAGCGCGGCGCCCTTGGGCAGCCAGAGCGGCAGACCGGCCCCCACACGGGGAGAAAAGCAGAACAGCTCCAGCTCCTTGCCCAGCTTGCGGTGGTCGCGTTTCTTGGCTTCTTCCATCGCAGCCAGATACTCGTCCAGCAGCGATTTTTTCGGGAACGTGATGCCATAGATACGCGTGAGCATCTTGTTCTTCTCGTTACCGCGCCAGTAGGCCCCGGCCACGGAAGTCAGCTTGATGGCCTTGATATAACCCATATGCGGCAAGTGAGGACCGCGGCACAGGTCGGTGAAGGCCCCGTTCTGGTAGAAACTGATCGTGCCGTCTTCGAGACCCTCGATCAGTTCCACCTTGTATTGGTCGCCTTTTTCGGTATAGGTTTTCAGCGCTTCGGCCTTGCTCACCTCGCGACGTACGATCGCCTCTTTGGTGCGGGCCAGCTCTTCCATTTTCTTCTCGATCTTCGCCAGATCGCCCTCGGTAATGGGCACGGGAGAATCCACGTCGTAGTAGAACCCGTTCTCGATGCTGGGTCCGATACCGAACTTGATGCCCGGATAGAGCGCCTCGAGCGCTTCGGCCAGCAGGTGGGACGACGAGTGCCAGAAGGCTTTCTTGCCTTCGGGATCTTCCCATTTGTGCAGTCTGATCTGCGCATCGGCCTCGATAGGCATGTTCAGGTCCGTCACCGTGCCGTTCACCGACGCCGACAACACTTCCTGGGCCAGCCGGGGGCTGATGCTTTCCGCGATCTGCATCGCGGTCGTTCCCTTGGCGTACTCACGAATGCCGCCGTCGGGAAAAGTCACTTTTATCATCATAATATCGATTGTTACGGTACAATACGAGCTGTACCTTCTTTTCTTTCCGTATCGTCAGTCCTTCACAGGCTCTTCGGGCAGATCCGAGGCCGAAACGTCGGCTCCCGTATCGCGTTTGAACTTGCGGAGCGGATTGGCGCTGATCTCGTTCCACACGCGTCGGCTGCGAAGAATGTCGATAGCCATGTAGATGGCCTCGCGCATGGCGCTTTCGTCGGCCTTGCCCTGCCCCGCGATATCGAATCCCACGCCGTGGGCCGGACTGGTGCGCACCACGGGAAGGCCGGCCGTGAAATTGACGCCGCCTCCGCAGAGCGCCTTGAACGGAGCGAGTCCCTGATCGTGGTACATGGCCAGCACGGCGTCGTATTTGGTATAGGAACCCGAGGCGAAGAAACCGTCGGCGGCAAACGGGCCGAAAGCCAGAATGCCCTCGCGCGAGGCGGCCTGTACGGCAGGCACGATGATCTCGGCCTCTTCCCGGCCAATCAAGCCTCCGTCGCCCGCATGCGGATTGAGACTCAGCACGGCGATTTTCGGCCGGCGGATCGAGAAATCGCACAGCAGGGAGCGCTGCAAGGCCCGGAGCTTTCCGACGATCCCGGCCTCGGAAATCGACGCCGCCACTTCCGACAAGGGAATGTGGATCGTCACCAGCCCGACCTTGAGCAGGTCGCTGCACATCATCATAAGCGGTTCGCCGCCGAACTCGGCCGCGAAAAACTCGGTATGGCCCGTAAACGGAAATCCCTCTCCCTGCACGTTCTCCTTGCAGATCGGAGCCGTCACCACGGCATCGATCGTTCCGGCCTTCAGGTCGGCGGCCGCCATACGGAGCGCGGCGACCGAGCTTTCGCCCGCGGCGGCCGACAGCGTGCCGGGTTCGATCTTCGGATCGCCCGTCATGCAGTCGATCAGATTCACCCGTTTGGGATTGGCCTCCGCAGCCGAACGGATCGTATTGAAACCGAGATTCTCGGCTCCTTCGATCTGTTTTTTGTAATAGCCCGCCGCCTTGGCGGAACCGTAAAGGACAGGCGTGCACAACTCGCACATGCGAGGGTCGCTCAGGGCCTTGATCAGCACCTCGTAGCCGATTCCGTTGAAATCGCCGTGCGTGATACCGATGCGTATTTTCGATTCGCTCATTCTCTTTCTTTATCGTTTCCGTATCCGACCGCTCCGCGATTCTCATCCGGGAACTGCGAGCCGCCGAATACAATATGCAAAGATATAAAAACTTATCGTAAATAAACAGCCCGGAGCACTGTAACTTTTGTCCCCGCACGCCGTTGTACGGAAAAACAATTCCGTTCGCATGAAAAAATTCGTCCTGTCGCTGACGCTGGCGCTATTCGCAGGTACGCTCGCCGCCCAGATCCGGATGGTACGCCTGACCCGTTTCGAGGGGAAACCCATCACGGGCATTTCGGCATCCTCTTCGTTCGACGTGGAGCTGATCCGGTCCGAACGCACTTCGGCCATAGTGGAAATCAACACCGAACTCGAAAAATACCTTGTTTTCGAACTCGATGCGCAGGGCGTATTGAAGCTCGGATTGCGGCCCGGCGGCATCCGTACGGAACGGTCTATCCTCCGGGCACGCATCTGCCTGAACGACCTGCGGTTCATTTCGGCTTCGGGGGCCTCGGACATATCGTGCACCGGATCGTTCGAGAGCAAGGAGGCATCGATCCGGTTGAGCGGCGCCTCGAAACTGGACGCGTTGGACCTCACCTGCACGGGCGATGTGGACATTTCCTGCAGCGGAGCCTCGAACATGAACGGAACATCGATCCGGTACGCCGAAATGAAAATCACGTTGAGCGGAGCCTCCGATGCGACAATCTCCGGACAGGGCGGCCGGCTGAACTGCGAACTGTCGGGAGCATCCAAACTGAGAATCTCCGGCGAAGCCGACGACGCGATGCTCCGGCTGTCGGGCGCCTCGGACTTTTCGGGTCCCGATCTCGTCGTCAAGGATGCCAGAATCGAAGCGACTTCGGCTTCGAAAGTCGATTTCGGCGAAGTCGAGGGCGAGCTGACGGCCCGGGGCAGCGGCGCCTCGAAAATCATTTACCGGGGCAATCCCTCTTCGGGCGGATCGCTCTCCACCTCTTCCGCCTCGTCGATCCGGAAAGTGCAATAAGACAAGACGGTCCACGAATCGACATACCGACGTTCGCCCGTTTTTGCTGCCGATAAATCCACGAATACAGGCCGTTGCGTCCGCAGGAATTCCGACGACGACATAAAAACGCGACCGGCTGCTCATAGAGGCAGCCAGTCGCATTTTTATATGAAAGACCGGACACATATTTCTCCGCACGCCCCGCCGGTCGCGCCTCCACGGAAAAACACCGGACCGGCCGGCACGAAAGGCAAACGGGACCGCCCCACCCGCCTTTTCCGAAGAAAATCCGGAGGAACGATCCCGCCGACCGATAAGAAGTCTGCAAAGGAGTCCGGTCAGCGCTCGTGTCGCTCGTTCCGTTGTTCGTCCTTGTATTTTTCGACGACAGAACGCACGTAGCGATATCCGGTCATGCCCATCCGGACGAAGCTGTAAAACTGTCCGGCACGAGACGTGATCTGTTGAACGGCATACCCGACCGTGAACATGCGGGAGAGGTCCCGCCAGTCGTCGCCGAGTCGCCGGCTACGGGCATCGAGTTCTCTGTCGATCCGTCGGCGCCGCTCCTTCAGCTCGGCCATCGTCCGGACTTTCCGGTAAAATACTCTACTCATCATCCGAATATTTGTGAAACATATCGTACATGATCCGGCTGAACATCCGCACGGCAGGACCGACGATCAGTCGCCGCCGCAGTAAAAAAACGACGACGGCCGACAGAACGAACAGGCCTCCCATCAGAAGCACGGCATAAAATACGGAACCGATCGCAATGCCCAGCGCCCAAGTCAGGGCAACGGCGAAAAACACGGCCCCGATGCTGAGTAAAACGACCAACAACGCGAGCACGAACAGGGAGTTGGACAGCAGCGAGAGATTTTCGATCAAGCTCAGACACACCTTCTCGGTAACGAGCATGGCATATTCACGGGCATCCTGCAGAGTCCGTTCGATCCGTCCGGTTTTGTTTTTGTCGTTTTCCATGACTTTAGGGCTGCGGACTAACGGTTATCGTTCTGCATCAGTTCGTCACGGAGAGCATCTTTGACTTTTTTCTCTCCGCATTTGATTTTGTCCGAGAGTTTGTGACGGGTGTTTTCGCCCGAATCGGGAGCGAGCAACAGGGCTGCCACCGCACCGACGACGGCACCGCCCAGAAACGAAAAAAAGCAATAACCTTTCATAATCCTAAACTTTAAATTCGACAAATAAATTTCCCGGACCGCACACCGTACTTCCGGTTCCGTCCGGTACGTGCATCGTACTGCAAAAAGCAAACCACAGATTCCGCCGGCAAGGAAATTTCCGTTGTCCGACGGGCCGGATATAGGCGTCCATCGGACGACCGGCTGAAACCGTCTCCGACTTCCCTGCAAGCCGGAACCGACGGAAATAGCGAGGCGAAAACACTTTCCGCCTTGCCGCGGATAGATGAAATGCCTACATTTGCGAAACACACCGGGCGGATACGCTCCGCCCTAACCCGAACCCCATGAAACATTTTCTCGCTCCGCTCTGCATCGCTTTCGCACTGATTTGGGCCGGATGCGGCACGACAGGCGACCCGCAGGCCGAAATCGAAGCGCTCGTCCGCACCGGGAAGTTCGCCGAAGCCGAAACGAGACTCGACGACGAATCTTCGGCCGGCAGGATACCCGGCCGGACAGCCGACTCGCTGCGCGAAATCATGCGACGCATCCGGATCGAATTTCCCTACGACCGCACGCAAGTGTCGGAAACGATCCGCCGGGACCTGACCGACACCGTTTCGGACGAGCGGATCGAGCGATGGAGCCGCAGCGGCGCACTCGAAATGCGGACAATCGACGGCGAGGACCGTTATTTCACCCGTTCGGTGAGCAACTTGGTACGCCTCGCGCCCGAGCTGGCGCATCTCCGGCATCCGGAAACGGAAAGAAACCGCGCCCAGGCCGCCGACGCAGCCCGTACCATCGCCCTTTCCGACGGCATGGGAGCATGTGCCGACCCGCTCGGCATGACGATCCGCTACACGCTGAGGGTCGCACCGAACGCCGTGCCCGAAGGCGATACCGTCCGCTGCTGGCTACCCTACCCCAGACGGGATCTGCCGCGCGTGCGGAACGTCGAACTGCTGGCCGCCTCGCCCGCCGCCTACACCGTGGCCCCGGCCGATGCTCCGCACAGCAGCGTGTACATGGAACGGACGGCCGTGCGGGACAGCGCCACCGTCTTCACACTGTCGTACCGTCTGACCGCCCTGTCGCAATATTTCGATCCGGACCGCATGTCGGACAGTCTGCGTCCCTACGACACCGCCTCGGACCTTTACAGAACCTATACGGCCCAGCGGCCTCCGCACATCGTTTTCAGTCCCCGCCTCGCGGACAAAGCCCGCGAGATAGCCGGCAACGAAACCGATCCGATACGCGTCACAGCCCGTATTTACGACTGGATCGACGCGACCTTCCCGTGGGCCGGCGCCATCGAATACGGCGTACTGCCCTGCATTCCCGAATACGTGCTCGACGCCGGACACGGCGACTGCGGACAGGTCACGCTGCTGCTGATCGCCATGCTGCGCAGCGTGGGCATCCCCTCCGGATGGGAGAGCGGATGGATCGTCGAGAACAGCCGCGCCGGACTGCACGACTGGGGCAAAGTCTATTACGAAGGCATCGGATGGGTGCCCATCGATATGTCCTACGGCACGACGGTAGCCGGCGACACCCCTTCCGTGCGCCGCTTCTACCAATCGGGGCTGGAGAACTACCGTCTTCCGGTCAATTCCGACTACGGACAGGCGTTCTATCCGGCCAAACGCCACATGCGCAGCGAGCCGGTCGATTTCCAGCGCGGCGAAGTAGAAACCTCGCGACGCAACCTCTATTTCGACGAATGGTCTTACTCGATGGAAGTCGAGTACGACGAACCCCGTAAAACGAACGAACGATGAAACACGGAATCATCCTCGCGCTGCTGCTCGGCCTGTGCCTCCGGCCCGCGTCGCTCGGCGCACAGCACGTCAGCCGACCCGACGGCGACCGCGTACAGGCCATCATCGAAAATATCCGGGCCGTATTCGCTCCGGACAGACGGGTGGCCGTATTCGAAATCGAGGCCTCGGCGACCGATACTGCGGCCGGACCGAACGGACGGACGTACATCCTGCGGGGAAAATGCGACGACACGGCAGCGCTCCGGGCGCTGACCCTGCGGCTGGAGTCGGAGGGGATCGGCTATTGCGACCGTATCCGCACGCTGCCCGACGAGACGCTGGGCGAACACACCCGCGCCTTGGTGACGCTCGCGTCGGTCAATCTGCGCACCGCCCCGGCCCATGCCGCCGAAATGGGCACGCAGGCCATTCTGGGCACACCGCTCCGCGTACTCGAACGCGAGGGAAGCTGGTACCGCGTACAAACGCCCGACCGCTACATCTGCTGGACGGACGCCAGTGCCGTAGCCCTCAAAAGTGAAAAGGAAATGGAACAGTGGCGAGCAAGCGCCCGTTATATCTACACGGGGTATCTCGGTTTCGTATACACGCTCCCCGACGACCGCAGCGCCACCGTATCGGACATCGTCCTCGGCTCGATCGTCCAATCCGACGGGCAGCCCGAGCGGAAAGCCGGACGGAAATACGTTGCCGTGCGGCTACCGGACGGCCGGAAAGGCTACGTCCGAAAGGCAGAGGTTCTTCCGCTGGACGCATGGGCCGCCCGCGAGACGACGCCCGAAGGACTGGAACGGACGGCCCGCAGCATGACGGGCGTACCCTATCTCTGGGGCGGAACGTCCGTCAAGGGCGTGGACTGCTCGGGCATGGTCAAGACGGCCTACTGGGCCAACGGAACGATCATCGCCCGCGACGCCTCGCAACAGGCGCTGACCGGCGAAAAAATCGCGCCCGAGATGTGGCGTACCTGCCGCAAGGGCGACCTGCTGTTTTTCGGCAATGCCGCCACGGGACGCATCACGCACGTGGGCATGTACCTCTCCGGGGGGCGGTTCATCCATTCGTCGGGCCGGGTCCGCGTGAACAGCCTCGACCCTTCGGCAGAAGACTACGTCGGCTACGACTGCATATCCATCAGCCGCATGTTGAGCCGCCCCGGCACGCCGGGCATCGTACGTGCGGCCGACCATCCCTGGTATTTCGACCGATAAAGACAAACGGGCAACGACATGAATAGACGAGAATTTCTGAAAACGACGGCATGGGGCCTTGCCGCCGGAGCGGCAGGACCGCTGTTTTCGGCCTGCGACGACTCCCGGAACCGTCCCCGCAGCGGACGGCTGAAACTGAGTTTCGAACCCTACGACCTGCAACTGATCCACCCGTTCACCGTGGCGGTGAACTCGCGCACCCACACGCCGGACGTACTGGTCCGGCTCGAATACGACGGCGTGACCGGCTACGGCGAAGCCTCGATGCCGCCCTATCTGGGCGAGACGCAGGAGTCGGTGTGCGGTTTTCTCGGCTCGCTCGACCTCGGACAGTTCACCGACCCGTTCCGCATGGACGAGATTCTCGAATACGTCGATGCGGCCGCGCCCGACAACCGGGCGGCCAAGGCGTCGGTGGACATCGCCCTGCACGATCTGGTAGGCAAACTCATGGGACAGCCGTGGTACAGGATATGGGGACTGTCGCCCGAGAAAGCTCCGTCCACCTCGTTCACAATCGGCATCGACACGACCGACGTTGTCCGCAAAAAAACCGAGGAGGCCGCGCCCTACAACATTCTCAAAGTGAAAATGGGGCTCGACAACGACCGCGAAACGGTCGAAACGATCCGCTCGGTGACGGACAAGCCGCTCTGCGTCGATGCCAACCAGGGCTGGAAGGACAAAGAAAAGGCACTCGAAACGATCCACTGGCTCGCCGAGCGGGGCACGCTGTTCGTCGAACAGCCGCTGCCCAAGGAAATGATCGACGAGACGGCATGGCTACGCGAACGCAGTCCGCTGCCCATCATCGCCGACGAATTCCTGCAACGGCTCCCCGACGTGCTGCGGGCCCAAGGCGTCTATGACGGCATCAACATCAAACTGATGAAAAGCACTGGCCTGCGCGAAGCCCATCGCATGGCCACGCTCGCGCGAGCGTTGGGCATGAAGGTGATGATCGGGTGCATGACCGAAACCTCCTGCGCGATCTCGGCTGCGGCCCAGCTCTCGCCCATGACCGACTGGGCCGATCTTGACGGCAACCTGCTGATCTCGAACGACTGCTTCGACGGCACCAAGATCGTCGAAGGCCGCATCACGCTCGACAACCGTCCGGGCATCGGGGTGGAGCCGGTGTAATATACAGACATTAAACACCATCTATACACTATCCGAACGAAAATAAACGATTTTTTCGTTCGGATAGTGTATAATACCTATTGCAAAACGATTCGAACAAAATCCGAATCACAAGCCACTCTCTCTTATTTTCATAAAAGGTATCCGCACGACGTCCCGGAAGTCCGAAGTTCAAAGACATTTAAATTTTTACCCGAAAGGAAATAATTAATTACCGTCGATAATCATTCAGACACAACTTCTTGAATTTCGCAAGCTATCGGCAATTTTCCACGGTCGAACCCAAAACTCAAACTCTCATTTTCGGCGGCATGTTACAAATCTTCTCCTGCCGCATGGTTATATTCATTGTCATAGTATATCGAGATGGAA
>UROX01000092.1 GCA_900549685.1 uncultured Alistipes sp. | reverse complement strand
AAGCAGCGACCGCCCTCGAGGCGGTCGCTGCTTTTTGTCTTCCCCCTACCGGGAGAAATAATGGCGGACGACAACGGCACGGACGACACGGTCATCGGCATTCGTTTCTAACGCTCGGGCAGAATGCAACCCTCATATTCCCGCTACGACCGATCCGTTTTCCGGCCAGCACAGCGAAATCGGATCGAGAAAATCCCGATCCGATTTCGGCACTTCACCATTCTCGCGTTCTGTCGTTCTTGCGACACGAACCTATTTTCGTCCCCGCAACCCCTCAGACCGGTAACAAGACGCCGATAGAAGTTACGTAAGTCCCGTAGTTTCGGCCACGTGGCAAACGACAGATGTAATCCGGTCGATCATCTTTTTCGGGCAACCGACATAGCGCCCGATAACCGTAACGATCGATTCCGATCGGACCACGCACCGGGTCTCTGCATCGGCCCTCGATCCTCCCCCCTCGACAAAAAAATCCGGTATGCCCATCGGCCGAAGCCTGTGAGCATACCGGATCGATCTGTCGCGAGTAAAACGGGGAACTACTTCACGTCGTTCCAGTCGTCGGTACGGAACGGGAAAGCGGGCAGTCCGCCCGTATTGGTCAGTGTAGCCGCCTTAGGCACGTTGCGGAACGCATAGCGCACGGCCACGGGTTCGGCCACTAGTTCGGAGCTGACGACGACTTCCATTTTGCCGGGAACGTATTCGGCCCGGGCCGGGATGAAGATTTTGTCGGGACCGGCGATCTCGAAGCCCTGTATACGACCGGCATAGTTGGGACCGAGCGTAGCGTCCGTCTTGAACGTCACATACGCCTTGCCGTCTTCGAAGCGGACCGATTCGTAACGCGGACCGTGCGCCACGAGGCCCTGAAGACCGTAAGTGTCGGCAAGGGCCAACAGGGCCAGACGCCGGCCGACCTGGTCTTTCTGCGAAGGATGGATGCAGAGATCGTGGCCGATATCGGTCGTTCCGATCATACCCGTATGCGGGATACGATCCATCGCGATGAGCTGCTGTTCGATAATCAGCGGAAGCGAAATGCCGTCGGTTCCTTCGTAACGGTGCGGAGCCAGCTGCACGTAATAGAACGGCATGTCGGGATCGCCCCACTCGGCACGCCACAGCGAAACGAGTTCATCCATGTAACGGGCATAGAGAGGATAATTGCCGGTAATGATGTTCGATTCGCCCTGATACCAGATAAAGCCCCGCGCCGTATAATCGACGATGGGACGAATCATGCCATTGAACAGACGGGCCGTTTTGTTACTTTCCGCATGGTTGGCATCCGTATCGAGAACATCGGGTTCCACTTTCTGCGCCGAGGCGACCGTCATCCACGTTTCGATGCGGGTTCCGCCCCAGTCGGACTCGATCAGACCGATGGGAATATCCAGCGCATCGGCCAGATTGCGGCCGAAATAATAGGCGGCAGCACTGAAGCCGGCCACGCTCGCCGACGAAGCGACCTGCCACGTTCCGTTGCAATCGGTACGCGGTTCGGCAGCCGGCACGCGGTCTACCGCGAAGAGACGGATCTTGTCCTTGTACTTTCCGGCCTCGATCAGCGATTCGGCAGAACCGTCGGTCGGCTCGCCGTAATTGCCGGTCATGGTCATCTGCATGTTGGACTGGCCGGAACAGATCCACACTTCGCCGATCATCACATTGTCGAGCGTGACGCCCTCTTTGCCGTCGCTGATACGGATCGAATAGGGACCGCCGGCTTCGGGCGTAGCGACACTGAGCTTCCACGCGCCCGACGGATCGGCCGTAGTCGTATACTTCTTGTTGTCCCATGAAGTAACGACCGTCACTTTCTTCGAGGGGGTAGCCTCGCCCCACAGATTGGCATTGCATTCGCGCTGGAGCACCATGTTGCTGCTCAACACGGCCGGCAGCTTCACCGCCGCGAAAGCCGGGCAGATCAAGCACAACGCCAGACCCAAAAACAGAATTCTTTTCATAACGTCATTTTAAGTTATCGGATAATAGGATCGATCTATCGTTTTCCCGTTCCCCGCCGCAACCGTTCGTCGTGTAACGGCTCTGCGGTCTTTTTCCGGCAAGCGGTCGCATACGTCCCTGCGAGAAACAACGAGGCCGGCAGTCGCTCACATTCCCCTGCAAGGGAAAAACGGAGAGTCCTCGCCATTTCTCCGAACGAACAGGAACAAGAAGCGTCGATCAAATTTACGAAAAAAGCCGGAATCCGCTAAATTTTCTCGGTGAGTTTTTGCACGACACGGAAATTGTTGAAGAACTCCTTGGCGAAAACGCGGATCACGTTATAGGAAGGAATAGCCAGCAACATGCCCACCACGCCGGCCAGCGACCCGGCGATGAGAATGACCAGAAAGATCTCGAGCGGATGGGCTTTGGCCCGGTCGGAATAGAGCAGCGGCTGGAGGACGAAGTTATCGATTCCCTGAGCCAGCAGAATCACACCGGCGATACGGAAGGCCAGCTCCGCCAACGATACGTCGCCGCCGGAAACACCGACAGCACCGATAAAAACGCCCGCAGCGATGCCGATGGTCGGTCCCAGATAGGGAATGACGTTCAGTACGCCGACCAACAGCCCGATCACCAACGCATTCTGGACCGAAAATCCCGCGATCAGCAAACCGAGCGAAACGAGAATCGTCATAACCGACGACTCGATGACGATGCCCGTGAAATAACGGATCAGCAGATTCGTGACCGAATCGAGCGCGCGCGAAAGGTTCTCCTCGTATTTGCGGGGAAACAGAACGATGACCATATCGTAGAACAACCGGCTCTCCTTGAGGAAAAAGAACGTGATGAACGAAATGGAAAACGCCGCCACGACCGTTCCGCTCACGGTATGGACGATGGACGAGAGCATGCCGTTGATGAGATCGATATCGAACAGCGGCCGGATCTGTTCGGAAATGGCGTCGATCAGCGAGAAATCGCTGTCGCGTATGGCGAATACTCGCTCGATGAAATGTTCCAGCGAGAGCAGCGGCTCGCGGAAAGAATCGATGATCTGAGGAATATCGAGCGAAGAGAATTCGTCGATTTTCCGGAAAACGACAGGGACGAACAGCCAGAAAATACCGATCACGACGACCCAGATCGTAAGCAGCGTACAGAGGGCGGCGAGCCACCGGGGAAGTCTTGTTTTCCCGACGTGCAGTCCGCTCAACAGGTCCGTGAGCGGCTTGCCCACGATAGCCAGCACGGCGGAGATCAGCACATAGGCGACGACCTTGCTGAAGTACCACACCAGAAAAAGAACCACTGCCGTGATAAGCGCGCCAACGATATATCGGTATATCTTCGTCATACTTCTGTGGCTCTCTTGTCGTCCGCGCAGGGACGGACCGTATGGGGAAACGGGACGCTCCCGTTACGATTTCAACCGTGCTATACGGGTCTGCGTACCGGTCACCTTATCGCCCAGTTTGACGAGGATTTCGGTATCGGTAGGAAGGAACAGATCGACGCGGGAGCCGAACTTGATGAAACCGCACTGGGAGTTCTGTTCCACACGGTGCCCCACCCGCGCATAGGAAACGATACGGCGCGCCACGAGGCCCGCGATCTGACGGAACATGATTTTCCGTCCGCCCATATCCACCACCGTTGTCGTCCGCTCGTTGTCCTCCGACGACTTGGGATGCCACGCCACGAGAAACAGGCCGTGGTGGTGACGGAAATAATCGACCGTACCGGCCACGGGAAACCAGTTCACATGGACATTCCACAGCGACATGAACACCGAGACGACGATCCGGTTGTCATGGAAATATTCGTTCTCCTCCACCTCTTCGATCGCCACGATCGTTCCGTCGGCCGGGGAAAAAACCGTATTTTCCTCCTGAAGGACCGTCCTCTCGGGACAGCGGAAGAACGACATGACGAACAACGCGAACGCCAATGCGGCCACCGTCACGGATGCAGCGGCCGTCGCGGGCAACAACCAGATGCAGACCGCCGCAACGAGAACCGCCAACGACAAGGTTGTCAGTATGATAGAGGCTCCTTCCTTATGAATTCTCATAACAAAAGATTGGGTTTCAGAACGTAAAGATAGCAAAATAAGTATAAACAAACGGTATGGCGAAGATCAATGCGTCGAAACGGTCGAGAAATCCGCCGTGTCCGGGGATAGCCGTACCGGAATCCTTGATCCCCACCGAGCGTTTGAACATCGATTCGACCAGATCGCCCAACACGCTGCTCACGGCGATTACGACGCCGGCGCCGGCCCACAGACCGAGCGGAGCCTGCGCCCACCGGGCCATCGACACGGCGACGACGACAGCGCAAAGCACACCGCCGACGAATCCTTCCCACGACTTTTTGGGCGATATTCTCTCGAACAACTTATGCCGCCCCAACGTCGAGCCGGACAAATAGGCCCCCACATCGTTGGCCCAGACCACGAATATGACGCTCAGAATCGTCAGCGGCGAATAGTCGATTCCTCCCCCTGCGGCAGGACGCACGGCCAGAGCCGAAAGCAGGGCGAAAGGCAGGGCCGCATAGACGATCCCCGCCAATGTCCATGCGATATCGGCGACCGGCGACGGTTGCTTACGGTAGAGCTCGATCACGAAAGGCAGGAACGTCAAAGGCAACAGGCAAACGAGAAAGCCCGGCGCGACAAAATCCGCGGCGACAGAAAAAACAAGCCCGATGCCTATACATCCCGTGACAACGGCATACCCGCCCAACGGACGGACCCCGCTCAGGCGTGCGATACGATAAAATTCGGTCATGGAACCCGCGGCGAGCAACAGCACGAGAGCCAACATACTGTAAGGCGACCATAGTACGGCGCCCAACACGACCGCCAGCAGCACGATGCCGCTGAGTGTCCGTACATAAAGATTCTTATTGAGCAGACTCACCGGCCAAAGGTTCTGTGATTTCGACTTCGGGTTCCTTGTTCGCTTCGCCCTTACGCTTACCGAAGATCCGTTCGAGGTCTTCGGCGAAAATGACTTCTTTTTCCAGCAGCAACTCGGCCAGCTGCGTCAGCCCTTCGCGGTGGGTTTCCAGCGTTTCGGTCGCACGGCGGAAAGCGCCGTCGATCAGTTTTTTTACTTCGAGATCGATCTCGCGGGCCGTCTCCTCGCTGTAAGGCTTGGTCAGCGCCATATCGCTCTGGCCGGTAGAGTCGTAAAAGCTGCGGTTGCCCAACTCGTCGCTCATCCCGTAATAAGCCACCATGGCGTAGGCCTGTTTCGTGACACGCTCGAGATCGTTCAGCGCTCCGGTCGAAACCTTGCCGAAATTCATCAGCTCGGACGCCCGGCCGCCCAGAATGGAAGCCATCTCGTCGAGCATCTGTTCGCGCGTCGTGATCTGACGCTCCTCGGGCAGGTACCAGGCCGCTCCCAGCGCCTTGCCGCGCGGAATGATCGTCACCTTGATGAGCGGATTGGCATGCTCGAGCACCCAGCTGACCGTAGCGTGGCCGGCCTCGTGGTAAGCGATGGTACGCTTCTCTTCGGGCGTGATGATCTTATTGCGGCGCTCCAGTCCTCCGACGATACGGTCCACGGCACTCAGGAAGTCCTCTTTCTCGACCTGCGTCTTGTTGTTGCGCGCAGCGATCAACGCCGCCTCGTTGCAGACGTTGGCGATGTCGGCACCGGAAAAACCGGGGGTCTGCCGGGCCAGGAAATCGCGATCCAGCGCGGGATCGAGCTTCAGGTTCCGCAGATGGACATCGAAAATTTCGCGACGTTCCTTCAGATCCGGCAGTTCGACATTGATCTGCCGGTCGAAACGCCCGGCCCGCAACAGCGCCTTATCGAGAATGTCGGCCCGGTTGGTCGCCGCCAACACGATGACGCCCGAATCGGTACCGAAACCGTCCATCTCCGTCAATAACTGGTTGAGCGTATTCTCGCGTTCGTCGTTGGACGAGAACCCGCCGTTTTTACTGCGGGCGCGTCCGATCGCATCGATCTCGTCGATGAAAACGATACAAGGGGCCTTTTCCTTGGCCTGGCGGAACAGGTCTCTCACCCGCGACGCTCCTACGCCGACGAACATCTCGACGAAATCCGAACCGCTGATCGAGAAAAACGGCACATTGGCCTCGCCCGCCACAGCCTTGGCGAGCAGCGTTTTGCCGGTCCCCGGAGGGCCTACGAGCAGCGCACCCTTGGGAATCTTACCGCCCAGATCGCGGTATTTGCCGGGATTTTTCAGAAAATCGACGATCTCCATGATCTCGACCTTGGCCTCTTCCAGTCCCGCCACATCCTTGAACGTGACCTTGACCTGCGAGTCCTTGTCGAACATCTGGGCCTTGGCCTTGCCGACGTTGAAGATACCGTTGCCGCCGCCGTTGCCGCCCCGGGACATTCCTCGCCAGAGGAACCACCAGATGCCGATGAGAATCAGGATGGGGAAGATCATCGTAAACGCCTCGCCGAACCAGTTGTGCCGGGATTTGAAACTCAGCGGCACCGGATGCTGGGACTCTTCCGCAAGTTCCTGCACCTCCTTCTGAAAATAATCCAGCGAACCGATGTTGAACGAGAACTGGGGTCCCTGATGCGGGAGCCGCCCGTATTCTTCCTTGTCGGAATAGTGCTCGATCCGGTCGGATTTCAGATAGACCTCGGCGAGTTCCTTGTTGATGACGACGATCTGATCGACGTCGCCCCGCTCGATCATCTGCGTAACATCGTTCCAGTTCGTCTCACGGACTCCTTCTTCGCGGCCGAGCATGCCCCACGCGAGAATCACGAGGGCCAGCGATATCCATACCCAATAAATATTGAATTTCGGGCGACCGCCCGGCCGAAGCGGCATATTGTCATTCGTGTTCAATTTCATCGTCCTCTTTCAATTGATTATACGTTTATCCGAACGTCGTGCGACACGGTCTTAGTATGGACCGCCTACGCCTCGGAATCGTAACGGGTCGCCGGAGCGTCGGCCCAGAGCTGTTCGAGTTTATAGAAATCGCGCAACTCGGTCTGGAAAATATGGACCATCACATCGCCGTAATCCATCACGACCCACACGCCGTTATTCAATCCCTCGACGCGCCATACTTTCTCGCCGAGATCTTCGAGCGTTTTTTTCTCGATTCCGCCGGCGATGGCCTCGACCTGCGTGGTGGAATCGGCATGACAAATCACAAATGCGGGACACACGGCCCCGTCGAAAGCACTCAGGTCCAGCGATACAATGTCCTTGCCTTTTTTGTCCTGTATCGCCTCGACTATCGTTCCGATCAATCCTTCCATAATCTATATTACACGATTTTTAAATGGGTAAAGATAGTAAAAAGTTACAAAAACCGTATAATCGTCTCTCCCGCACCGATAAATTTACGATTCGGGACATTCAAACGACCGTTCGGACCATCGGCGTGCAGGAAAATCCGACACGATGTCCGAAACGAAGAATCCGAAAAAAGAAACGCTCAACGGGCGACGGCCTCCAGCACGGCTTCCCGCAGAGCCGCGACGAGCGATTTTTTGGCACAGGTCCGGCGAACGGCCATCGTGATCTTGCGGGAAGTGGCGCCTTTGGCCAGCGGTTTGACCTGGGCGCGGTGACGCTCGTCGATGAAGTCGAGCACCATTTCGGGAATGACGGTCATCGTATCGGGCGTACAATCCACGACCCGCATCAGGGTTTCGAGCGAACCGCACTCGAACGGACCGGCCTCGAGGCCATCGGGCCGGAGCTGGCAAAGTTCGATCACCTGATCGCGCAGGCAGTTTCCCTCCGAGAGCAACAGCAGCCGGCGAGCGTCGATGTCTTCGATCCGCACGTTGCTGCGTTCGGAAAGCGGATGGCCGACAGAAAGATAGACATAAAAAGGATCGTTGAAAAGCTCCTCCTCCCGGATGCCGGCAGGCACCGTGCCGCCGGTCAGAACGGCGACGTCGAGCGCATCCCGGTCGAGCGCCCGGATCAGATCGGCCGTCGTCATTTCCCGCACATACAACTCCGCCCGGGGGAAACGGCGGGCAAAAACAGGAAGCAATCGGTGCAGCAGATACGGCGCCACGGTAGGCAGAATCCCGACCCGCAGGACACCCGACACCTCACCCCGGAGATCGGCTACGGATTCGCGCACCGCACGGAATGCCTGCACCGCCTCGCGGGCCCGTTCGATCACCACCCTCCCGGCATCGGTCGGAATGACGGGTTTGCGACTGCGGTCGAGCAGTACCGTGCCGAGTTCCTCCTCAAGATTTTTGATCTGCATGCTGAGCGACGGTTGCGTGACGCAACACCTGTCGGAAGCCTGCGAAAAGCTGCCGCAGTTGGCCACGGCCAGCAGATATTCCAATTGTACGATCGTCATACGGCAAAAATTCCGCTACGGATATTTTCAAAAACAATCACACTGTCCGGTTCCGGCTCCTCGCCGCGAGTGTGCGGAGCAGACCACCGGAACATGTGCTTCCGAGAAACTACGCCCCGGCTTCGGACGGCGCATAGCATCGGCCCTGCCACGTATTCCGCTCTTCGAGCCGGCGTTCGAATTTCGTCCACAACTGCTCGTTGCGGATAAGCCCCCACGAAGGACCGGCATGGAAACGCGGAGGCGCCTCGCTGGCGAAACGCTCGACGACCAGACCGGGCCGCATGCGTTCGAGCAGGCCGATGAAAAAGTCGATGTATTCGTCCACCGCCCAGAACCGGTAACGCTCGGGACGGGCCGCATAGTCGGCCGCCATCGGCGTATCGCGAAAAATCTGCAACTGGTGGAACTTCACCGTATCGAGCGGCAGCGCGTTGATCGTGTCGATCTGTCCGGCCATCATCTCCATGGTTTCGCCGGGCAGACCGAGGATGAAATGCGCTCCGGTGTGGATGCCCCGCTCGGCCGTCATTTCGAGCGCCCGGCGCGCGCAGGCGAAATCGTGCCCCCTGTTCACGGCACGCAATGTCTCGTCGTAACAGGATTCGATACCGTACTCGATAACGACATAATAGCGTCGGGCGAGGTCGGCGAAATAGTCGAGCTTGTGCTCGTCGATGCAGTCGGGACGCGTTCCTACGATCACGCCGGCCACCTCGGGCAGGTCGAACGCTTGCGAGAAAACGCCGCGCAGCTCGTCGAGCGGAGCATAGGTATTGGAAAAAGACTGGAAATAGGCCAGATAGCGCCCGGCCGTCCGATAACGGTTCCGATGAAACTCGATGCCCTCCTCCAGCTGCTGCCGGACGCTTTTCGACGGCACGCAATAGGAAGGCGAAAAGGCGGAATTGTTACAGAACGTGCATCCGCCCTCGGACAACGTCCCGTCCCTGTTCGGGCAGGAAAATCCCGCATTGACGGACAATTTCTGCATCCGCATTCCGAACATCCGGCGAAAATAGCCGGAATAACTATTATAACGTCTGTCGTCGCCCCAGAAATACATACCTCGCTTTTTAAAAGGCCATCCTAATAACGTCAGGGAATATTCCTAATCCATCCTCGGCCGGGAAAATCACGGCTTCCGGCTCCGGCACCGTCAGTCTACAACCGCCCGCCTGACCGACAAAATTTCGGACAACTCCGGATACACCCACATAGGCAGAAACGCATATCACGCAGTCCGGGAATCGTCCCCGGAAACGGCAACGGGACGGTCCGCAGGGAAAGCCTACCCCTTGCGCAACGCCTCGATGAATCCGGGAAACGCCGTCCACAGATGCTCGGTCTGCAACCACAACTCGCGGGCCTGCGCCTCGCGGGAGGGCCGCTCGCTCTCAATATCGGCCAGATATTCGGGCGACACAGGATGTTCCCCGCCGACGAACTCCGTGTAGAAGACAGGAAAATTCTTGCGCAGATGAATCATCTCTCCGGCCGGAAGCGCTCCGTTGCGACGGAATTCGCTCCACAGTTTCAGGATTTCCTTTTCGGGATACTTGTCGCTGATATCGTTGATGACCTCGTCGAAGAGTTCGTATTCGCCCAGCGCAACATAGCAATAAGCCAACGGCTTGGTGGCCTCCAGATGGTCTTCGGGATCCATGTCGAGCACCATTTCGAACATTCCGGCGGCCATCTCGAAATCGCCCACCAGAAAATGATCGATTGCCGACGACTTGAGCAATTCGAGCACGGCGCGACATCCGCCGTCTTCCCAATCGAGCCACACGTCGTCTTCGTCCGGC
>UROX01000091.1 GCA_900549685.1 uncultured Alistipes sp. | reverse complement strand
CATAGCGAAAGGGACCGCTTATCGTTACGACCGGCCCGGCCGTCTCCGAAAACCGGAGTCTGCCGGAAAGCCGGCTATCGGAACAGCGTCACCGTCGGTCTGGGACGTTTTTTGAAACGGTCCGCCGCAACGGATTCACACGACACCGCACGGTCGGATTTCTGTACGAGGGGAGCAGCCAGTACACGCGGAGCGGAAGCCTCCGAGCCGGATTCGTCTACTACGGTCACGCTGCCGTTCCACATCGCCGAGAAATTGTTACCGCCTTCGAGCTTGTCATAGCAGTCGATAACGAACATATATTTGTCCCCGCCGCGAGGCATGACATATATACTGCCGGTTTTGGCCGGAGCGTATTTCGTTGCCTCTCCATCGGCCGTCAGACCACCCACGTACCAAGTGCCGGCCAGCCCGTCGGAAGTCATCGTGCCGGGAATGAAATACTGCGACTGGGTATCGAGTGTTTCGAGCGGATTGTAATAACCGGCGGGGAAACCGGAAGCCAGGCCAGCCTTGGGCGAGAGGAACTCGGCCTGGAACGCATCGGAACCTTCCTTCCCATTGGAAATCAACAATGTCCAGTTATCCATGCCGTTCTTGTAATAATCGCCGTAGTAGTACAGCGTAGCCGTCTTAACCCATTCGAAATCGATCTCGTAATCCCCCGTCAGCGTGGATTCGTCCGAAGGACCGCCGGCGAGGTTTTCGATAGGTAGCTCACCTTCGTAGGAAGCCTTGAACGTATGGCCGTCGTTCGTCTCGAAATCGAAATCGAGTTTATAACCGTCGCCCGATTTGGCCACGGTCACCGTACCGCCCGTCACGATGGCGTAGAAGTATTCGTAATCGGCATTCATCCGTTCACAATAGGTGCCCGTAGCGAACGAATAACCGAAAGACGGGACATCGACCACTTTGCACGGCATGAAAGTACCCTTGATATGGTCGGCGGAAATCGTGTAGGTTCCTTCTTCCAGCACGGCATCTTTCGGATTTTCGAACAGCGTCGTAGAGAGATCGACGAACAGCAGGTCGCCCGGTTCGGTCAGGTAGCCGTTGGAGATGGGAACGTTAGCGAAATTCAGTGCGAAATTGCCCGTACCGCTTTCGTAGTAATCGCCATGGTAATAACCTTCTGCATAGGTAAATTTCAGATCGGCCACATCCTCGCCGATGAGACGCAGGTCGCCCGATTCGTTGGACGTCACGAGTTGGCCTTCGAAGGCGCAACGCACTTTCTCGCCGGTTTCGAGCGTCACCATAGCGACGATCTTGGTTGCGGTTTCGGAGTTCGTCACGGTCAGCACGACATCGCTGAAAGCCACGTAGTTCTCACCGTCCTGCTCCGGATCGAAATAATAATAGTTGGAATATTCGGGGTTGCAGCAGGTGAATTCGGCAAAGCTGTTTTCGGCATCCCAGCGATAGGTACCATCCGGCAGAACGGCTTTGTCCGGGTCGATGGCGCGGGGACCGTACAAATCGAAGAAAAACATCTGCGTCTGCTCCTCGTTGGACAGACCGACATAATAGTCGCCCGTACCGGCGCCCTGCAAATTACCGTAATAGTTCAGAGCGCCTTCGAAAGCGACGAAATTGCGGTCGTAATCGCCTTTGGCGGTCGTCACGACGATATCGACTACTTCGCTGACCTTATCGCCGTTGGCTGCTACCACGGCGATGCGGTAATCCGTTTCGGGATCGAGGTCGGACAATACGATTTCGGCCGCATTGTCGGTCACTTCGAAAGCCGTTCCGTTTTCTAGCACGGCTGCTGCTGCGGGCAGTTCGTCATCCTTACCGACGAAGGTCCACGCTCCGCTCGCAGCATACTGCGTCGTAACGTTCACGACGGCCGAAGCATCGGTCACTTCACCCTCGGCCAACTCGACGGTCGGCGTTCCCACGCTGGTCAGCATTTCGATCTTGACGACCTCGCCCACCGTCGTGCCGTTAGAGGCGGCAGCGGCGATGACGTAGGTCGTGTTGGGAGCGAGATCGGACACGGTGATCTGCGAATCCTTGTCGGCAGCCACCGTCGTGCCTTCGGCCAATATGGCTGCGGCCGCAGGCAGAGCGTCCGAAGTCTTTTCGACGCAGACATAAGCGCATTTATCGGCATCGGCAGGCGAAACGGTAAAGGACACCGAACTTTCGGTCGCCTCTCCGGCCGTAAGCGTCACGGCAGGCGTCACGACAGGACCGTTGTCGTCGTCATCGTCCTTGCAGGACGAAAAAGACAGCGTCAGCATCAGGGCCGGAACGACGGCCATGAGCCAGGACAGGTACTTGTTGATTTTCATAATCTTTTCAGTTTGTTTTTATGAATGGAAGTTTACAAATCCGCTACACGGTCCCGGCACGGTTCTCGTATACACGAAGTACGAAGCCGGGACGAACGATATGAAAAACGGCAGCCGAAGCCGCCTATCACCACCGGACAATTCTTCACCTCCGACGACTTGCTCCGAAGACCTCGGAATCCGGTTTTCCATCGCTCAAATGTAGGAATTAAAACATTACGAAACAAACCTTCGGCACCGGCACTCTCCGCCCGGAAGATTCCCGAGTGCCGATTCCTAACCCGAACGCTCTCTTTTCGTTACAAACACAGAAGTGCCGACACCAGGATCGTTACGATCTGCAATGTCGGACACCGAAAAAATTTTTCCCCGTATTTCCGTCTTCGCCCGGAAGCGACGGCCATGAACGACCCGATCCGGACCGGCAGGGATACGACGGCAGGAATCGGAAAGAGAAATCTCTTTCCGATCGTCGCAAATGCAAAAACATCCGGCACGCGACGTCGTTTCCCCGTCCCGCAGACAAACGGAACGGAAGACGACCGTGCAGGAAATCGGACCGGAGACAGAATAAGATCGCTTACGCCTCGGTCTTATGGGCGACGATACGGTTCCACTCCGGATTGCGTCGGATATAGGAAGACACGAAGGAGCACATGGGTACCAGTTGCAGTCCCTGTCGTTCGATGTCGGCGAGCACCGCCGCGACCAATCGTTTGCCGATACCGCGGCCTTCCAATTGTGCAGGCACCTCGGTATGCGTGAGGTAAATCATGCCACCCGCCGTCTTGATATATTCGATTTTGGGCACGTACTCTCCGATATGGAATTCGTACTGTTTGAGCCGTTCGTTATCCGTCAATAGGTATTCGTCCATAGTCTTTTCTATTTATTATGTTAGATTCAGATGGCAATTGCATACATCGAAGGCAGTGTTTCGAAACCGTAACTTCCCAGCCGCTCGGGGCAATGCAGCGACCGAACCCGTCCCTGCCCCGTTCCGACAAAACCTCGGACAACGGGCCATTCGGATGAATACCCCGGGAAATCGGTCGTATCGTCCGTCGGATTCACCGAGCGGAGCAACGGACAAATACCGGACCGAAATCGTCCCGGTATTCGAAATTCGAATGGACGACATCCCCTGCATCGAAATTCCGGAGACCTCGCCCGGGGTTCTCGTCAGACCCCGGCATCGGTACGGAAAATCGCACAGCCCTCCCCCATCCGATGCAGGAAACGACACCCATGCCGAACCGCACAGCGGCAAAGAATTTGCAACGGAAAGCTGCGAAACCACCGATTCCGATACCCCTTATTTTATGGAAGACAGTTATCTCACCCAATGGGCCCACCGCATGCTGACAGAAATGGGCATGAAACCCGAAACGGCCCACCTGCTGGACCAGTTCGTCATTCTCGCCGCCATCCTACTGGTCGCATGGATCGCCGACACGCTGTGCCGGCTGCTCATCGTAGGGGGAGGCAAACGGCTGGCTCAACGCACGGACAAGATGTGGCAGGAGCTGTTGTTCAACCCCCAAGTCTTGCGGAAATTCTCCGATCTGATTCCGGTCACCCTGATCTACATGCTGCTGCCGCTGGCCTTCCCCGAAAAATCGCACACGCCCGACGTGCTTCAGAAAATATGCCTGGCCTACATCGTTTTCATCGTGCTGATGTTCATCAACATCGTGCTGAAAGTAACCTTCGCGCTGCTGTCGCGGCGCAGCGACATGCACGACCGTCCGCTCAAGGGCGTGTTGCAGATCACGCAGGTGGGATTGTTTTTTCTGGGCACGATTCTCATCGTGAGCCTCATCGTGAACCGCTCTCCGGCCAAAATGCTGACGGGACTCGGGGCGTCGGCGGCCATTCTGATGCTGATCTTCAAAGACTCGATTCTGGGACTCGTCTCGGGCGTCATGCTGTCGGCCAACAAAATGCTCAAACCCGGCGACTGGATCAGCATGCCGAAATACGACGTGGACGGCACCGTCATCGAAGTGACCCTCAACACGGTGAAAATCGAAAATTTCGACAATACCGTCACGACGATTCCCCCGTTCGTGCTGACTGGCGATTCGTTCCGAAACTGGCAGCGGATGGTCGAATCGGGCGGACGGAGGATCATGCGCTCCATCAACATCGACATGGACAGCGTACGGTTCTGTACGCCGGAAATGCTGGAGCGCTATGCGCGAAACCCTCTCGTGCGGGATTTCATCGCCCGGCACGATGCACGGTCCGCTCCCGAGATGACGGGAAACGGCACGACGGAAAGCACGGCCGTCCCGGGCTCGGACACACAGGAGGGCGGGCAAACGGAGGAAGACGACGCGAATCTTCACCGGCTGACGAACCTGACTGTTTTCAGGGCCTATCTGGACGAATACCTCCGGAGACTGACGGTCATCAACCACGAACTGACCTGTATGGTCCGTCATCTGCAACCCACCGTCGAAGGCATTCCCATTCAGATATACTGTTTCTCCGCTATCAAAGTGTGGAAATCTTACGAACAGATACAGGCCGACCTGTTCGACCATGTGATCGCCATGGTCCGGGAATTCGATCTGGTGTTGTTCCAGCGGCCGACAGGGAACGACCTGCGCCGTTGGCTCGACGCCGAGAATCGCCCGGCCGCACCGCCACGGTAAACGGCAGCGCCGCGGCCGTCCCGGAAGACACGGGAAAAGCGGCATGCGCGCCCTTCTCCAGGACGGGCGCACGCATCCGCCGTTCCGGTACAGGACACCGTTTGCGGCGACGGTCTCCGATCCGGTGTTCGAAGCCGATCATCGGCGACACGATCATATCGTTCGAACATAACCGCACAAAACGGCTACGCCCTCTTTCCGCCCCCTCGGAACGACAGGGAGACCGGGTCGAAACATGGTGAAAGATGCGGACAGGCTGTCGAAACAGGGAATTACGCCCCGGAATCGGCACATGGAAGCAGTTCTCGAGCCGGCCCGAAGCACGATCCGTCCCGGGCCGATCCTCCGGCAAACCGGCCCGAAGTTTCTCTCGCCCGGACAACCCGGACGCTGCCGTGTCTCCGTAAAACAAGTGTCCCGAAAACCCGTATAGGTTTTCGGGACACGAAGGTCTCGTCTTTATCGCCGTATGCCGGCGGCCGGAAGAAGACTACTTGCCGATCCCCATCTTTTCGAACAGGGCTTCGGTATCAGGCTTATGGCCGCGGAAACGGACATAGAGATTCATCGGATGCTCCGTTCCGCCTTTCGAGAGCACGTTTTCGCGGAACGAACCGGCCACGTCGCGGCTGAAGATGCCTTTTTCCTTGAACAGCGAGAATGCGTCGGCCTCGAGCACCTCGGCCCATTTGTAGCTGTAATAGCCCGCGGCGTATCCACCCGAGAAAATATGGCCGAACGAAGTGGCGGTACACTGTCCGTCCACATACGGCATGATCTGCGCTTTGGCCGTGGCCTGTTTCTCGAAATCGGGCACCGAACCGGCGATGGGTTCCGTGATGCTGTGCCATGCCATGTCGTTGAGCCCGTAGGAAACCTGACGGACATGACCGTAGGCGGCCAGATAGTTCTTGGCATCGATGATCTTCTGGATCAGCTCGGCCGGCATCGGTTCGCCGGTCTGGTAGTGTACGGCCCACAGGTCGAGGAATTCTTTCTCCGTAGCCCAGTTCTCCATGATCTGAGAAGGCAGTTCGACGAAGTCGCGATAGACGGCCGTTCCGGTCAGGCTCGGATAGGTGCCGTCGGCGAAAATGCCGTGCAGGGCATGTCCGAACTCATGGAGCAGCGTGGTCACTTCGTCGAAAGTGAGCAACGAAGGCGTACTTTCCGTCGGTTTGGTGAAGTTGGTGACGACCGAAATGAGCGGACGGGTCTCCACGCCGTTCCGGACGGACTGGCTCCGGAACTCGGTCATCCACGCTCCGCCGCGTTTCGAGGCGCGGGGGAAGAAGTCCATGTACAGCACGGCGAGGAAACGTCCGTCGGCATCGTACACATCATAGGCTTTCACGTCGGGATGATAGACCGGAATGTCGGCGTTTTCCTTAAAGGTCACGCCGTAGAGCTTTTCTGCCAGCAGGAAGACGCCTTTCTGTACGTTCTCCAGTTTGAAATACGGCTTCATCTGTTCCTCGTTGATGCTGTACTTTTCGTTCTTGAGTTTTTCGGAATAGTAGCCGAAATCCCACGGCATCAACTGCCCCTGGAAGCCCTGCGTCTTCGCGTACTCGGCGATGCTCCGGACATCGGCCCTGGAGGCGTCGATCGCACGATCGAGCAGTTCGGCGAGGAAGGCATTGACCGTAGGCGCATTTTCGGCCATGCGTTCTTCGAGCACGTAATCGGCATAGGTAGCGTATCCGAGCAGGTTGGCCAGCGCGAGGCGGGTCTCGGCGATCTCCTTCACGATGCCGGTGTTATCGAATTCGTCACCCAGACTGCGGCCGTTGTAGGCTCTCCAGAGTTTTTCCTTGAGCTCCCTGTCGGAAGAGAACGTCATAAAAGGAATCATGCTCGGAGCCTGAAGCGTAACGACCCAACCTTCCATGTCGCGCTCTTTGGCTTCGGCGGCCATGCTTTCCTTGACATAATCGGGCAATTCCGCGATTTTGGCCGAATCGGTGATCTGGAGCGTGAAAGCATTGGTCGCGGCCAGCGAATTCTGGTTGAACTTCAGGCTCAACTGCGACAGTTTTTCGGTCAGGTCGCGGTAGGTCTGTTTGTCCGCTTCGGAGAGAGCCGCGCCGTTGCGGGCGAAACTCTTGTAGGTCTTCTCCAGCAGACGGGCCTGTTCGGTGTTCAGACCGAGTGTTTCGCGCTGGTCGTACACGGCCTTGACGCGCTCGAAGAGCCGCGGATCGAGGCTGATGTCGTTGCCGAAAGCCGTCAGCATCGGGGAAAGCTCGAGCGCGAGGCTCTGCATCGTGTCGTTGGTATGTGCTTCGTTGAGATTGAAGAAGATATTGCTGATCTCGTCCAGCTTTCCGCCGCTGAATTCGAGCGCCTCGATTGTATTGGCGAAGGTCGGCGCCTCGGGATTGGCGACGATGGCGTCCACTTCCGCGCGAGCTTCCCGGATAGCCTGTTCGAAGGCGGGTTTGTAGTGTTCGTTGCGGATCTCGTCGAACCGCGGGGCGCCGTAGGGTGCCGTCGAATCGACCGACAGCGGATTGTTCTCGGCGCAGCCTCCGGCGAGCGCCATAGCGGATACTGTCATACAGGTCAAAATTATTTTTTTCATGGTTATCTTAGAGTTTGGTCTTTTCGCAAGAATCGTACAGAAGCCCGCCTACGTCCCATGTTTAGTAATCGTACAGGTTGTCGTAGAAGCTGCTGTTGCGGTCGTACTTGAGGTCTTTGAGCATGGCCGACTTCACGTTGATGGTAAAGCTCCAGCTGCGGCGAAAACCGATCGGCACCCAGTTGAAACTCATCTGCCAGCAATGCAGGTCGCGCGTCAGCGTGAAGGTTCCCGGCGTGAGTTTCTTGGCCTCGAAGTCGTAACCGGCATTGAACGTGATCCCCCATTTGGGCGTCAGGTTCACGCTGCCGTTGAACCCCAGCGACTGGGTGATGCGCGGCGTGAGACCGGGTTTCGAATAGCTGAAGCTGTAATTGAACCCGAGGTTCCACGGAATGTTGAAATCGTAGTATTGCGACGACAGCATCTGACGCCGCATATTGGGGTCCATGTCGTTGAATCCCGGCTGATTGAACATATCGGTATATTCGGGCGGCACGATTCCGCCGCTGTTGATGTCGTTCATCGCGGGGACGGAAGTACCGCCACGGGGCGAATTGAACGAATAGCCGAACGAGGTGCTGACGCTGGTGAGCCGTCCGAGCTTTCCTTTACGGAGCATGAACCGGTCGATCCGGCGGCCGGCCTCGTCGAGCTGGTAGGGGTCGAGACTCGCGGTGACGTTCAGCCCCAGCCCCTGCACGATCGTCGTTCGCAGGTTGATCGAGAAGGGAGACAGTTTCAGCGAGTCGGCCACGAAGTTGTAGGACGACGTGATGCTCAGGTTGTCGATCACTTTGATTTTCTTGACGCCCGAAGTGTCCTTGCGGTTGCGGACCTTCATTTCGAGCGTCTGGGCGATACCGAACGAAATCGAGGCGCTGCGGCCCGCCGAGGGCACACCGTAAAGTCCGTCCTCGAACGGCGAATAGCGGATCATGCGGCCTGCCGTATCGGTCACGAACTTGTAATAGCCGTATTTCGCGTCGCTGAAATCGGGCCGGTAGCTGAAGCTGACATTCGGCGTAATCATGTGGCGGATGGCCTGTACGATGCCCGTCTTTTTCTTGAACTGGAACATCCCGTAGATCTTGGTGGTCGCGCTCAACGAGAAACGATAGTCGTACAGCCGGTAGAAGCCGCTGGTCGTATCGGCGTTCACGAGCTGGTTGGTCAGCGGGTCGAGCGCTTTGTCGATCTTGCGGAAATACCAGCGTTCCTGATAGTTGGCCGACGGGCTGAGGTTGATGTAGTTGAGCACGTTCATCGACGTGGAGATCGGGATGGTGTGCTGCACGCCGTTCTTCATCTGCTTGAACATCTTCTCGGTGAACAGGTCGCGCTCCTTGGTGGTGACGTTGTTGCCCAGCGTACCGGTGTAGCTCAACGATATTTTCTCGTACCAGCGCTGTTTGCCTTCCTGCACTTTGCGCTGGAAGGGATAGATACGCGAGACGTTGAAGACGATATTCGGGAAACTGAGCGAGATGGTCGTATCGCGCGAGTTCTGCGAATGCTGCATGTTGGTCGAGAGCGAGAACGGCGTACCGGCCCAGTTCTTCGAATAAGAGATACTGGAGTTGGTCTGCGTGCTCAGGTATTCGTTCATCGTCTGCGCGCCGTACTTGTTATAGCCGCTGGTCGAGAAATTGACGCTGGCCGAAAAGGTCGAGTTCGGACGGAATTTTGGGTCCTGCTGGTGGCTCCATTGCAGACGGAAGTTGTTCATGTTCATGTAGTCGGCCGCACCCTTCTCGCCCATGATGTCCTTCGAGAAGCGGAAGTTGAGCGCGCCGCTGTACTTGTAACGTTTGGTATAACGGGTGGCCAGACTCCCTTCCCACGATCCGAGCGTATAAATACCGCCCAACAGCGTCATGTCGATGTAGTCGTTGAAAGCGAAGTAATAGCCTCCGTCGCGCATGAAGAAGCCTTTGACGACCTCCTCGCCCCAGCTCGGGACGATGAATCCCGAACGGCGCCCGCTCATCGTGGGGAAAAAGCCGAAAGGCAGCCCGAGAAAATAGATCGGCACGTCCTCCATGACCAGATAGGAAGGTCCCACGATCACCTTTTTGCCGGGGATGGTCTTGGCCTTGGTCATGGCCAGATAGAAGTGCGGATGGTCGGCGTCGCAGGTCGTGTATTTCCCGCCCGCGATGTTGATCGTGTTGTCCGACATTTTCTTGACGCGGGCGCCCTTGAGGAACCCTTCTCCGTCCTGCGTGGTCACGCCTTTGATACGGGCCTTTTCGGTATCGATGTTGTAGGTGATCGTATCCATCTGGTAGGTCGATCCTCCGTCGGAGAATTCGGGACGCGTCGGGACGCCGCTCACAGTGTCTTCCCGGCCGTAAGCGTAGATTTCCTTGTTCTCCATGTCGATCTCCATGAAATCGGCCGTGAGTTTCTTATCCTGATAGGTGACCTGCCCTTTCTCGTAGATGCGCACGAGTTTGCGGGGCACGTTGTATACCAGCGAGTCTTCGTTGGTTTCGGTAATGATGTCGTCCAGAAACGGTTTATGCTCTCTGGCCGTCGTATCGCGCACGACAGAGGAGGAATCGGCCCCGGCGGCGAAACCCGAACCGGCGGCGGACAGGGCGGCGGAATCGGCAGCGGCTGTCTGCACGACCGAAGTCGAATCGGTACGCCCGGCATCCGTCCGTCGCGCCTCGGCACGACGTTCCCTGCGGGTTCCGAGGCTGTCAGTCCGCTCTACGGACACGACGTCTGCCGCGCATTCCGACGGTAACGCATCTCGGCTGGATACGAATTCTCCGCAAAGGGCCAGACAGGATAGCAGTAAGATATATTTCGCTTTTTT
>UROX01000090.1 GCA_900549685.1 uncultured Alistipes sp. | reverse complement strand
GGAGAAATAGCGTCCGAAATTCTGCGTCCAGTTGTTGCTCACGTAGTCGGACATCATCGTCGAAGAGAAATTCTGGGTCGAGTTGAGAATGTCGTAAATCTGGAAACAGAAGTCGAGCTGCCTTTTCTTCAGCAGCTTGCAGCCTACCGACATGCTCCATGTGTGCGTGCTCACGTCGTTGCTTCGCAGCGAGAAGTTATGGTAGAAATAGTACCGGTAGTCGGTGCTGAAATACATGTGTTTGAGAAAATTGACCGTCGCGTTCGCTCCGGCGGTCTGCGTGATCGTGTTATTGTTGTCCCGGAGCGAGTTCGCGGTGTGGCTGTACGATGTGCCCGTGTGGAGGGAAAACTGGTAGACGGTGGACCGGTTGTTCAGTAGGCTCAGGTTCACGTTGGGCGACACGGAGTTGTTGTAGTCGAGCGCTTCGCCGATGTAGGTCGGATTGCGGTTGTAGGAGCAACCTCCGCCGAGGTTGAACGTCACTTTGAGCGGTTCGATGGGGGTCGAGAAGTGGGCGTTGAGATTCATGCTTCCGCCTCCGTTCACATTGACCGGGACGGTCAGCGTCGAACCTTTCGGGGCGATGTAGCCGTTGTAGTCGCCGAGCGGGGTGTCTTCGGTGAAGAAGAGCTGCTTGGTCGTGATGCTGCGCGAGACGATGCTGCCGCTCAGGTTGAAACCGTACGAGCGCGAGGTTTTTGTGTCGGTCTTGTAGAAACTGATCCATGTCGAATGGGTGTAGCTCTGCCGCAGGTCGGAATTTCCGCCCGTCAGGGCCAACGGATTCTGCGTGTTGAGTTCGTTGCGCAACTGTTCGATCGAGGGTTGTCCTGCCGAAGAGCTGTAATTGATACTCACGTACATCGAGTTGCGGACGTTGTAGTTCATCGACACCGAGGGCAGAAAACTGCGGAAGACATGACGGTCGCGCCGCATGTCGGGGAAGGCCTCGTTCTTGTTGAGCCGAGCCGACTGGTAACCCGCATTGAACGAGAGGGATAGCGACTCGGTGTACCGGTTGAATCCCAGTCCGTAATTCTGGGTCGTGTAGTCGCGGGAATATTCGTAGGTCAGGGCCGTGTCGATCTGTCCCGTGTAGCGGTCTACGGCGATGCGCTCCGACTTGCTCCGGTCGTAGGAGAGGCTGTAACGGGCCGATAGTGAGCTGTTTTCGCCGACGGGTTCGGCATAAGAGGCGCTCAGTCCCGCTCCGTGGCTCCATCCGCCGGCCGTCGAGAGCAGGTAGGTGCGGTTCTGGTCCGAGGCCAGCGAGTCGATCTGTACGCCGTCGCTGTCGTTGCGGCTCGTCTGTCCCCGGACCGACAAGTTGAACGAGCGCCGGGGATGGTTCCTGAACGAATGTGCCCAGGTCAGGTTGCCCGAAATGTTGTGGCCGGTATTGCGGTTGCGGCTGTCTGTGCTCGTCCGGTTGAGCGTTTCGCCGTCCAGTTCGTTCGATGCGCCCCGGTAACTGTCCGACCGGCCTTTCGAGAAACTGATGCGGGGCGAGAAGAAGATGAAATCGTTCTTTGGATTGTAGCGCAGGCTCAGTCCGGCCGAATGGCTGACGGTCCGGCCGGCGGTCCGCGACGTGTCGCGGTAGAGGCGCGAGGCGTAGTCCTGTGTCGGAAAGTAGATCCGTTCGGACCGGGTCTGCGTCCGCGAGTAGTTGTTCGAGTAGTCGTAGTTGGCGAACAGCATGCCGTGTTCGCCGAATTTGCGCTGGGCGTTCGCTCCCGCCGAAGTGTTTTTCCGGTCGCCCGCCGAGCCTCCGTAACCGCCCAGCATGCCCCGCATACGGTGCCCTCCCTGATTGTTATTGTTGCTGTTGGCACGCACGGAGTAGGATTTCTTTTCCGAGAAATAATTGTATCCTCCGCCCGCGCTGTACCGCAGCCTGCGGTGTCCGTCGGCATCCGGATCGATGTCGGCGCCGAGGCTTCCGAGCACTTCGGCGGTGATGCTCTTCTGGGGTTTGCTACGCGTGACGATGTTCATGACGGTGCGCTTCTTGCCGTTTTTCTCGCCTTTGATCTTCTCCTCTTCGGGCATCTCCTCATAGACCTGTATGTCGATCACCTCTTTGGCTTCGAGGTAGTCGAGCGCCGTGCGGGCGTCTTCGCCGAAGAGCGGTTTGCCGTCCACGTAGGTCCGCTCGACGGTTTTGCCCATGAACGTGATCTTGCCGTCCGATACGGTCATGCCGGGCAGCCGCGTGACGATCTGCATGGCCTCGTCGCCCGGCAGCACCTTGATGCTCTCGGGATGGTAGACAATCGTGTCGCCCGATTCGCCCATGAGCGGCCGCATGCCCTGGATGACGATTTCTTTCATGCCGAGCGGGACCTTGCCCAGTGCGATCGTGTCGGGCGGGGTATCCTTTCCTGTCAGGACACGGCGCAGCCGGACGCTCCGGTAGCCCAGATACGAGACGGAGACCAGAACGGAAGTGTCTTTCAGTCGTGTCGTCGAGAATCGGCCCCGGCTGTCGGAAATGACATGTACCGTGTCGCGGGGCGAGACGATGAGCACGGTGGCGCCTGTCAGCGGTTCCCTCCCGGCCGAATCGACGACGACCCCCCGGAAAGTATGTCCGACGGATTGTCCCGCCGTCCGGACGACCGACGCCAGCGAAAGAAGCGATAAAAGCAGGACGGTTCTGAACATAGGGATAATAGCGGGATTCGTTTTGTTTCGTTCGGGAAAGACGCCGTGCGGAATTTTCCCGTTCCGGATATGTTCTTTATTATTATTTGTCGGATGACGAAGCGCAGTTCGTGTCCGACGTTTACAAAACTAAGTAAATTTCCCGGAAAACGATGCCGGAACACATGAGTCCGGACGATTATAGGTCTAAACGTGTCCGGGCGTGACGGGCGGCGGGGCGGGATGTGCGGTATCATCGTAGAAGGGCGGTCGCTTCCTTCGACGCACTGATGTTCCGGGGTGCATTTTGCCCTTCCGGCCGTAGACCGGCAGTAATGTATCGACGTATCGAAACGTTCGATGCCATTTTTCAGATTTCAGGTCCGACCGCTGGAATTCGCGGCAAAGATCGCATTCTCGTTCCCTCCTCGGCAGGGACCTGAAGAGTCGGGAGGCTCTGCCGATGGGTATTTGAAAAGATAGGATCGTGTGCAAACCGTCGGCTTCGGTCGGTTCTGTCCGGAGAGCAGGAAGGCGCACGGTGCGGCGCGGAGTCGGTACCCGTTTCGGCCGCAGGGCGGTCCGGATGGCTCACTTTCCGTTTGGGACGGAAGCAGAGAACGAACGCCCCGGAAAGCGGCCGTATTGGCTTCCCGGGGCGTCTGTCGGTTGTGTCGTCGCTCGGACGGTATGCAGGACGTTTCCTTCTTCCGTTTCCCCGTATCAGAATTCGGAGGTGAAATGGAACCGCACGGCCGGGAATTTCTCCTGGGCCAGCGACAGGGCGTAGGACGTGTCGGCGAGAAAGACCTCGCGGCCGTGTTTGTCGAGCGCCATGTTGTTGTATTTGCGCTTGCGGAAATCGGCCATCTGCTCCTCGTCGTCCGACTCGACCCAGCAGGCTTTGTAAATCTGGATCGGCTCGTAGCGGCATTTGGCGCCGTATTCGTGCTCCAGTCGGTACTGGATGACCTCGAACTGCAAGGCACCCACCGTGCCGATGATCTTGCGGCCGTTCATGCGGCTGGTGAACAGCTGGGCCACGCCTTCGTCCATCAGCTGGTCGATGCCTTTGGCCAGCTGCTTGAATTTCATCGGGTCGGCGTTCTCGATGTAGCGGAACAGCTCGGGCGAGAAGCTCGGGATGCCCACGAAGCGCAGCGATTCGCCTTCGGTGAACGTGTCGCCTATCTTGAAGTTGCCCGTGTCGTGCAGCCCGACGATGTCGCCGGGAAACGCCTCGTCGATCACCGATTTCTTTTCGGCCATGAAGGCGGTCGGCGCGGCGAACTTGATGTTCTTGCCCGAACGGACGTGCAGGTAGGGCTTGTTGCGCTCGAATCGCCCCGAACAGATCTTGAGGAACGCGATGCGGTCGCGGTGGTTCGGGTCCATGTTGGCGTGTATCTTGAAGACGAATCCGGTGAGTTTTTCCTCATAGGGGTCGATCTCGCGCTCGGCCGTGTGCGAGGCTCCGGGCGAGGGGGCGATGCGGACGAAACAGTCGAGCAGCTCCCGGACGCCGAAGTTGTTCAGTGCGCTGCCGAAAAAGACCGGCGCCACCTCCCCGCTGCGGTAACTGTCCAGCTCGAACGGCGGATAGACTCCTTCGACCAGCTCCAGATCGTCGCGCAGCTGCTGCGTGAAGGGTGCGATGTACTGGTCGATGGCCGGATCGTCCGACCGGATGTCGAGCGTGTGGCCTTCGGCGGTCTGCTTGTCGTCGCCGAAAAACAGAGAGAGCCGGTCGCCGAACAGGTCGTAGACGCCTTTGAACGTCGGACCGGTGCTGATGGGCCAGGCCAGCGGACGTACCTTGATCTTCAGTTCCCGCTCGATTTCGTCCAGCAGGTCGAACGGGTCCTTGCACGGGCGGTCGAGCTTGTTGATGAACACCATCACGGGCGTGTTGCGCATGCGGCACACCTCCATCAGCTTGCGGGTCTGGGTTTCGACGCCCTTGGCGCCGTCGATGACGATGATGACGCTGTCCACGGCCGTCAGCGTGCGGTAGGTGTCCTCGGCGAAGTCTTCGTGGCCGGGCGTGTCCAGAATGTTGATCTTGACGTCGCCGTATTCGAAGCCCATCACGGAAGTGGCGACCGAAATGCCTCGCTGGCGTTCGATCTCCATGAAGTCGGACGTGGCGCCCTTCTTGATCTTGTTCGACTTGACGGCTCCTGCGACATGGATCGCGCCGCCGAAGAGCAGCAGTTTCTCGGTCAGCGTCGTTTTACCCGCGTCGGGATGGCTGATGATGGCGAAAGTGCGTCTGCGTCGGATTTCCTGTTTGAGTTCCATACGTTCGGGTATAGGGGTGTTGCGTTCTTTTTTCGTTTACTCGTTCTCTTTCGGCGAAGGTTCCGCCATCGTCCACCGCAGGCCGCCCAGGACGTGGTCTCTGTACTGCGGATCGTCGTACGTCGCGGCGTCGTGGCCCAGGGCCGAATACCATATACGGCCTCCGTCGAACTCGTTGCACCATACGGCCGGCAGACTGGACGACATTACCTCGGGCCGCGGACCCTCGGCCCAGTCCACGCCGGCAGTTTCCCACACGGCCAGCACGCGGGCCTCGGGATTGAGCCGTTTGAAAAAGTACAGCTCGTCCGTTCTGCGCAGCGTGTCGGGCAGTACGACCGTCGAGGGGTGCGTCCGGTCCACTCTGCGGAGCGCGAGCGGTTGCAGCGGGGGATGGAAGTCGAAGCGGCCTCCGATCATCTGCGTGAACCATTCCCAGTCCTTGCCCGTACAAGCGGCGGCATGCAGGCCGACGAATCCGCCTCCGCGGCGGACGAAACGCCGGAATGCCTCCCGCTGTGCCTCGTCGAGGGCGACGTAACTGGCGTTGGCGTAGACGATCGCGTCGTAACGGGCGAGCGAGTCGTCCGCGAATATATCGGTGCGCGAAGTCGTGTCGGCCGTGAAACCCTCTTCCGCACCCATTTCGAGCAGCATCCGAGCCGAAGCGTCGATGTTGTCGTGGACGTAGCCTTCGCCGTGTCCGGTGAAAACCAGCACCCGTTTGCCGTGCAGGTCGGCCGTCCGGTCGTCGGGACGGTTGCCCGTGCAGCCGACCAGTATCGCGGTCAGTGCGAGCAGGAGCGACAGTGCCGTTTTTCTCATATCTCGATCGGTTTGCTCGGGTAGTCGATCGAGTAGTGCAGGCCCACGCTCTCGTGGCGGGCTTCGGCCTGCTTGATAATCAGATA
The DNA here is from genome assembly GCA_900549685.1 of uncultured Alistipes sp. Classification (GTDB taxonomy): domain Bacteria; phylum Bacteroidota; class Bacteroidia; order Bacteroidales; family Rikenellaceae; genus Alistipes_A. Next base: position 4,531 of record UROX01000090.1, on the reverse strand, counting down.
GCCCACGGCGATCATGTTGCGCAGTTCGCACAGGTGCTGGCTCAACGTCGATTTCAGGTACAACTCTTCGGTCTCCTTGTAGATGATTTCGAGCCTCCGCTTGGCCCGTTCGAGCCGCAGGTTCGAGCGGACGATGCCCACGTAGTTGGTCATAATCTGCTGCATTTCCTTGTAGTTCTGTGTGATGAGCGCCATTTCCTCGGGTGCGGCCGTGCCTTCGTCGTCCCATGCCGGGATATTGCGCTGCCACTCGATGCCGCCTATGGCCGAGATAGCGTGCCGGGCCGCCGCGTCGGCGTATACGGCCGCCTCCATCATCGAGTTCGAGGCCAGCCGGTTACCCCCGTGCAGACCGGTCGAAGAGGCCTCGCCCAGCGCATAGAGGTGTCGGATGGACGATTCGCCGTTGAGGTCCACTTTGATCCCGCCGCAACAGTAATGGGCGGCCGGAACCACCGGAATCATGTCCTTGGTCAGGTCGATGCCCACCGACAGACATTTGCGGTAGATGTTCGGGAAGTGGGCCGTCACTTCTTTGGGGTCTTTGTGCGTGATGTCGAGGTAGACGAACTCTTCGCCCGATATTTTCAGCTCGTGGTCGATGCTGCGGGCCACGACGTCCCGCGGGGCGAGCGATCCCATCGGGTGGTATTTCTGCATGAATTCCTTGCCGTTCTGCAGGCGGAGCAGTCCGCCGAAGCCGCGCATCGCTTCGGTGATGAGAAACGACGGCCGTTCGCCCGGATTGTAGAGCGAGGTGGGGTGGAACTGGATGAACTCCATGTTCTCGATCGCGCCTTTGGCCCGGTGCACCATCGCCACGCCGTCGCCCGTGGCCACGCTCGGGTTGGTCGTCGTGTGGTAGATGTTGCCCACGCCCCCGGTGGCCATGACGGTCACTTTCGACAGCACGGTGTGGATTTCGTGTTTCTTGAGGTTCAGTACATAGGCGCCGAAGCAGGTGATGTCGGGCGTACTTTTCCGCACCAGTTTGCCCAAATGGTGTTGCGTGAGGATGTCCACGGCGAAGTGGTGCTCGTAGATGTCGATGTTGCGGTGGCGTTTGACGCGTTTGATGAGCGCCCGCTCGATCTCGTGTCCCGTCAGGTCGTCGTGATGCAGGATACGGTGTTCGCTGTGACCGCCTTCGCGGTTCAGGTCGTAGCGGCCCGAGGCGTCCTTGTCGAATTTGGTGCCCCACTGGATGAGCTGTTTGATGACGCCCGGCGCGTTGCGGACGACCTGTTCCACGGCGGGCAGATCGCAGATGCCCGCTCCGCAGACCAGCGTGTCGTGGATGTGCTTTTCGAACGTGTCCGGTTCGTACATGACCGATGCGATGCCTCCCTGCGCATAGTCGGTGTTGCATTCGCCCAGTTCGCTTTTGGTGACGATCGTGACATGGCCGTGTTCGGCGGCTTTGAGCGCGAAGCTCAGTCCGGCGATGCCGCTGCCGATGACCAGAAAATCGGTTTCGATATTCATTTTCTTACAGGATTAACTTTCTGAACTGTTCCCGGCTGCCTCTGAAGACGTTCCGGTCCACCTTGCCCCGGATGCCCCGGATGGAGTGGGAGTCGGTGTGCTGCCATATCTGCCACCTCAGCGGCGGACATTTGCGGTAATCGGCGATCCAGAGGATATAGTCGCCTTCCTTGAAATCCTTCGCGAGATAGGTTTCGTAGAAGTTGGTCGAGCAGTAGATGATCGGCGGGGTGCCGTAGTAGCGTTCGATCTCGTCGCAGAACGCCTTGGCTTCGCGCACCGACTTTTTCGGGTCGGTCATGAAGCGGTGTTTCTCGATGTCGAGCACGGGGATGATGTTGCCCTTGTCCAGCTTGGCCGTTTTGATGAAGTTGCGGGCCTGTTCCTTGCCCGGAGTCCGGTGGCCGAAGAAATGGTAGGCGCCCCACGGCACGCCGGCTTTCTCCAGCTCGCGCCGGTGCCGTTCGTAGGTCGGATCGACGATCTTCGTGCCCTCGGTGGCCTTTATGAATACGAAGTCGGGGCGCTCGTGCGCGATGACCTGCTCCCAGTTCACGTTCTGTTGGTGGCGGGAGACATCCAGTCCCCACACTTCGAAATCGTCGGGCGTCTTTTCCCTGCCGCATGCGGCGAGCAGGAGGAGTCCCGACAGGCAGATGAGATACGAAAAAGTCCGCATAGCACGATTTTGACGTTCGCAAAGTTACAAAAACGCGAGCGTTATTTTTGCGGATCGCAAGGATTTTTTCGTTTCGGACCCTCCGACGGATCCTCCCGTTCGCGGTTCGACGGATACAGAAACGGGGCCGGGGAGTGCGTTCCGGTTGCCGACGAACATCCGGAATACCTTTGTCTTCCGCAGGAAACGGCTTCCTGGGGACGGACCGGCACGCTTTTACGGTTTTTTGCTATCTTTGCAAATGGTAATTTACGGAAACTCTATGAAAAAAATAGCGCTGTGGCTGGTCTGCGGTCTGTTGATCGCGGGGACGGCCGAGGCTCAGACCCGAAAATCGGAGAGCATCGTCACCATCGCGGGCGAAAGTTATTACGTGCACACGGTGCGGCCGGGCGACACGTTCTATTCGCTCGGCAAGATCTACGAGACGGACGAGGCGACGATCCGCCGCAACAATCCGCATACCGACGACGGACTGAAAACCGATCAGGTCGTCAAGATTCCGGTGCGCAAGACCGAAACCAAACCGCTCTCGGAGCGTAAGAAACGCAAGCTGTTCGACGTCCATACGGTCAATCAGGGCGAGACGGCCTATTCGATTTCGAAGCGTTACGGTGTGGGGCTGGACGTGCTGATGGAAGACAACGAAGGGTTCGATCCCGCCCACCTGTCTGTCGGACAGCGGATCAATATCCGCAAGGCCAGTCTGGGAACCAGCGACGCGGAAGAGATCGAGGAACAGATCGAGTCCTACAAGGACGCGCTGAACAGCATATCGGACCGCTTCACGCATCATGTGGTCGAACGGGGCGAGACGCTTTATTCGCTGGGCAAGCGTTTCGGCGTTCCGGTCGATACGATCGAGCGGTATAACGAGGCGATTCTGCGGGACGGTCTCCGTTCGGGCAGCATCGTCCGTATCCCGTTGGCCGACACCGTCGTCCGTATCGATTCCTATTATGCCGCCGACAGCCTCGGGGGCGATGTGCCGTCCGTTTCCGGGGACGGCGATCTCGCCGTCAAGGCGATCGATGTCGCGAAACCCGTTCGGGTGGCTCTGTTGCTTCCGCTGAAAACGGGGGAACGCTCCAACAGCCAGTTCGTAGAGTTCTATCAGGGGGCGTTGCTGGCGCTCGAGGAGCTTAAAGCCACGGGTGTCTCGGCCAAGGTCGATCTGTTCGACGTGGGACGTTCCGCCCAGGCGATGGAAGAGGTGCTCCGCAATCCCGAGCTGGGCGAAGCCGATCTGATCATAGGACCTGTCTACGACGAATGCTATGCGGTGGCTGCCGCATTCGCCGCCCGTCACGGGATTCCCGTCATTTCGCCGCTGGCGCCCGTCGAAAGCGCCGACAACAGCCTGTTGTTCCAGGTCGCGCCCGATCCGGACTCGAAAACCGGCAAGCTGGCCGCCGAACTGTCGTCGGAGAGGAACGTGATCGTATTTTCCGGCGCGAGCGAAGACGCCGAGTTCGCGGCGGAGATCCGGCCGCTGCTGCCGCCTTCGGCCCATCGCCTGACCTATACCAAGGGAATGGGGAATGCCGCGCTCGAAGGCCTGTTGAGCGGCGACCGCGAGAATGCCATCGTCGTCCTCTCTTCCGATGAGACGACGACGGACGCCATTCTGGCCTATATCGCCTCGGTGCAGAACAGCCTCGTGGCACGAAGCATCAAGAATCCGTCGATCCGGGTCATCGGCACTCCTCGCTGGGCGCGGTTCCGGAACATCGACCGGAAACTGTTCTTCAAGCTCAATCTGCGTTATGTCGCCTCTTACCATGCCGACCGCTGGAACGAGCGCGTGGCGGGCTTCGACCGTCGTTATATCGCCGAGTTCGGGGCGCTGCCCAGTTTGTACGCCTACCGGGGATACGATGTGGCCAAACTGTTCGTGGGGGCCGTCCATCTGCACGGATCGCAGTTCGCCGATCATCTCAATCGGGGCGAACTGCCTTTGCTCGAAACGCCCTACCGTTTCGAACAGAAACGTCCCGGCGGCAAGTACGAGAACCGCGAATGGCCGCTGGTGCGCTACGGCAGCGATTTCACGATCGGCGTGGAATAGCCTTCGGGCGGAGCCGTCGATTGCGCATGCGTTCCGTATTCTTTTTGTCGTCCGCCCCGAGCCGGAGACCGGCCGGATGCTGTAAGGACGGGGTGCGGGCGAGTCGGAAAATTCCTGACGACGGTGGGCCTGTCGTGCATCGACGGGCCGTTTTCGGGCAAAAGATTTCCCTCCCGTTCGGTCCTGCGTAACCGCATCGTCTTTTCGCGTCGTCCGTTCCGGTTCCGGCATGCCCCGAATCTTTTTTCGGAGCCGACGGAAAAACACACGGAACGGGAAGCGGACTGTTTCCCCGATCT
>UROX01000089.1 GCA_900549685.1 uncultured Alistipes sp. | reverse complement strand
GTCGAGTCTTTGCGGATGAGGACCGGGCAGGATTGCGGGCCGGGCGTCGGATGGCGGAGGAGGTTGCCGATAGAGCCGGCAGGGACGCCGGTGTCGTGCGTCCGGTGACGGATAATAAAACGAAACGGGGATACCTACCAGAGTAGGCGTCCCCGTTGTCGGATTTTCGTAGTGTCGCTTATTTGCGGATAGCGGCTACGCCCGGAAGTTCGATGCCTTCCATGTATTCGAGCAGCGCACCGCCGCCCGTCGATACGTAGCTTACTTTGTCGGCCAGACCGAACTTGTTGATGCAGGCCACGGAGTCGCCGCCGCCGATGAGCGAGAAGGCGCCTTTTTCGGTCGCAGCGACGATCGCGTCGGCGATGGCGCGGGAACCTACGGCGAAGTTATCCATTTCGAATACGCCTACGGGACCGTTCCACAGAATCGTTTTCGATTCGGCGATCACCTTGGCGAACGCTTCACGGGTTTTGGGTCCGATGTCGAGACCTTCCCATCCGTCGGGTATGTCGCCGGCCGGGCAGATCTGCGTGGCGGTGTCGTTCTTGAATTCGTTGCCGCATACGGCGTCATCGGCCAGATAGATATTGACGTTCATTTCCTTGGCCTTTTTCAGGACGTTGAGCGCCGTGTCGAACTGGTCGGTTTCGCAGATGCTCATGCCGACCTTGCCGCCCATCGCAGCTTTGAACGTATAGGTCATACCGCCGCCCAGAATCAGGTTGTCCACGCGTTTCATCAGGTTTTCGATCACGCTGATCTTCGTGGATACTTTCGATCCGCCGAGAATGGCCGTGAACGGACGGGCCGGGTTGTCAAGCACCTTGTCGATGGCTTTGAGCTCGCCTTCCATCACGTAGCCGAACATCTTGTCGTTGGGGAAGTATTCGGCGATCAGTGCCGTGGAGGCGTGGGCGCGGTGAGCCGTACCGAAAGCGTCGTTGATGTAGCAGTCGGCATACGAGGCCAGGCGTTTCACGAAATCTTTCTGGCTGGCCTTGAGGGCTTTCTTGGCTGCGGCTTTCTCCTCGTCGGTCGCATCGGCGGCCAGTCCGCGGGGTTTGCCCTCTTCCTCGGCATAGAAGCGGAGGTTTTCGAGCAGCAGAACCTGGCCGGGTTTCAGCGCAGCGGCTTTTTGGGCGGCTTCCTCGCCCATGCAGTCGGGTGCGAAATCGACCTTCACACCCAGACGGGCTTCGATGCCGGGGATGATGTTCTTGAGAGAGAATTTGTTTTCGGGACCGTTTTTCGGACGTCCGAGGTGGGACATCAGAATGACCGAACCGCCTTTTTCCAGCACTTTCTTGATCGTGGGGATGGCGGCGCGGATACGCGTGTCGTCCGTGATTTCGAGTTTGTCGTTCAAAGGTACGTTGAAATCGACGCGGATGATCGCGCGTTTTCCGGTGAAATCGTAAGTCTCGATAGATTGCATAATCGGTGAGTGTTTATGATGGTTAAACTTATTAAATATCTTTAAGAACTTCCCAAAGTTACGCAATGTATTAATATTTTTCGCATTTCGCTGCAAGTTTCTGCGAGAAAAAAGTAACTTTGCTTATAATTTAACTCCTTCTGGGTATGTACGGGAAAATTAAACAGCATCTTCGCGCCGAGCTCGACGCCATTGCCGAAGCGGGATTGTACAAGCAGGAACGCATTATCGTTTCGCCCCAGCGGGCGGGTATCCGCGTGGGCGAAGGAAAGGAAGTGCTCAATTTCTGCGCCAATAATTATCTGGGTCTCTCCGACCATCCCCGGCTCGTCGAGGCGGCCTGCGAGACGATGAAACGGCGCGGCTACGGCATGTCGTCGGTGCGGTTCATCTGCGGTACGCAGGATATTCACAAGGAACTCGAAGCGGCGGTGGCCGACTATTTCGGTACCGAGGACACGATTCTCTATGCGGCTTGTTTCGATGCCAACGGCGGCGTGTTCGAACCGCTGTTCACCGAGCAGGATGCCATCATATCCGATGCCTTGAACCATGCTTCGATCATCGATGGCGTACGGTTGTGTAAGGCGGTCCGCTACCGGTATGCGAACGCCGATATGGACGAGCTGGAAAACTGTCTGAAGCTGGCGCAGGCGCAGCGCTTCCGGATCATCGTGACGGACGGCGTCTTCTCGATGGACGGCAATGTGGCTCCGATGGACCGTATCTGCGAACTGGCCCGGCGCTACGACGCGCTGGTGATGGTGGACGAGTGCCACTCGGCCGGCGTGGTGGGTGCTACCGGGCGCGGCGTGACCGAACAGTTCGGCGTGCGCGGCGAGGTGGATATCATCACCGGAACGCTCGGAAAGGCTTTCGGCGGTGCCGTGGGCGGATTCACGACGGGACGCAAGGAGATCATCGAGATGCTCCGCCAGCGTTCGCGTCCCTATCTGTTCTCCAATTCGCTGCCGCCCGCCGTGGTGGGAGCCGGGCTGGAACTGTTCCGCATGCTCGGGGAGAGCGACGAACTGCACGACAGGCTGGTGGCCAATGTAGAGCACTTCCGGGCCGGGATGATGGCCGCCGGGTTCGACATCAAGCCCACGCAGTCGGCCATCTGCGCCGTGATGCTCTACGACGCCAAGTTGTCGCAGGATTTCGCGGCACGGTTGCTGGACGAAGGTATCTACGTGACGGGATTTTACTATCCGGTCGTTCCCAAGGGACAGGCCCGCATCCGCGTGCAGGTGTCGGCGGGGCACACGACCGAACAGTTGGACCGCTGCATCGACGCTTTCGTCAAAGTGGGCCGGGAACTGGGCGTCATCGCATAGCGGTGCCGGATGGCTGCCGTAGGCGCACGACGGAATGCGAATTTTTGAATCATACAAACTATATTAAAACATCGGAAATATATGGCGAAGACTTCATTGGATGCGATCGACCGCAGGATTTTGGGCTACCTGATCAAAAATGCCCGTATGCCTTTTCTCGAAATCGCACGCGAGTGCGGTATTTCGGGAGCGGCCATTCATCAACGGGTCAAAAAACTCGAAGATGCCGGCGTGATTCTGGGATCGCGTCTGGAAGTCGATCCCAAAGCATTGGGATACGACGTCTGCGCCATTATCGGTATCCGTGTGTCGGACCCCACCAAGAACGTACAGACGGTTGAGAAGCTGCGGAAGATTCCCGAAATCACCGAATGCCATTTTATTACCGGCAAGTACAATATCCTCATCAAATTGTATTGCACCGATAACGAGCATCTCATGCACACGATCTTCGATCATATTCTCCAGATGTCCGAGGTGTCGCAGACCGAAACGTTCATCTCGTTGAGCGAATCGTTCGGGCGGCAGGTCGAAATCCCTGCGATGGAGGAGTAGCGTCATGGCCGTAATCAGATTGACCAAGGAGTTCTCGTTCGAAATGGCCCATACGCTCGCCGGGTACGACGGCCCGTGCCGCGAGATACACGGCCATTCGTACCGTCTTTTCGTGACGGTGCGGGGCGAGCCTTCGGCCGATCCCGCCGATCCCAAGTACGGTATGGCGATGGATTTCGGCGAGCTTAAACGCATCGTGGGCGAAGAGATCGTCCGCCGCTACGACCATGCGCTGGTGTTGCGTCGGACGGATGAAAACGGCGAGCTGGTCGAAGCGTTGCGACGGAGTTTCGCCAACGTGGTAACGACGCCCTATCAGCCGACCTGCGAGAATATGGTGGCCGATTTCGCACGGGTCATCGCCGGGCGGCTGCCCGAACGGGTCGAACTGTACAGCATCCGGTTGCACGAAACGGCGACCTCGTTCGCCGAGTGGTTCGCCGAGGACAACCGGTAGCGGCGGATGCGGCGTGTGGCCGCAGGCGTTTTTGCCGCGATGGGAACGGACGGAAGTCCTCTTTTCGGGCACATGCCGGGCTGACGTGGGGCTGCGGATCGTGTGTGCGAAGAGTCTCGGAAGACGGCCGTCGGGGCGGAGAAATGACCGTTCCGGAACATGTCCGCAGAAAAGAATGGCGTTGCCGACAGAAAATAATCGAATCGGTAAATTGCAGGCGCAGCCTGCAATTTTTATACCTGCAAGAAAGATGGAAAGAGTTTTTTTAGTCGATGCCTATGCGTTGATATTCAGGTTTTACTATGCGTTCATCAACCGGCCCATGCGCAATGCCGCGGGGCTGAATACCTCGGCCGTGTTCGGCTTCGTGCGGTATCTCAACGATCTGATCCGGCGCGAGAAGCCCGACTGTCTGGGGGTGGCGTTCGATCCGCCGGGCGGTAATTTCCGGCACGAACTCTACCCGGCCTACAAGGCCAACCGGAGCGAAACGCCGGAGGATATCATCGCCTCGGTGCCGTATATCAAACGGGTGCTGGAGGCCATGCGCATTCCGGTCATCGAGGTGCCGGGCTACGAGGCCGACGACGTGATCGGGACGCTGTCGCAGAAAGCCGCGGCCGCGGGCTACGAGGTGTTCATGGTGACGCCCGACAAGGACTACGGACAGCTGGTCCGTCCGACGGTGCATATCTATAAGCAGAAGAAAGGGAGCGACGGCGTAGAGATCGTCGGTTGCGAACAGCTGTGCGAACATTACGGCATCGACGATCCTTGTCGCATCATCGACATTCTCGCGCTGTGGGGCGACGCTTCGGACAACATTCCCGGCGTGCCGGGAATCGGCGAGAAGAGCGCTGCCAAGCTGGTGTGCCGTTTCGGTCCGGTCGAGGAACTGCTCTCCCGGACGGACGAGCTGAAGGGCAAGCAGCGGGAGAATATCGAGTCCGCCCGCGAACAGATCATGCTGGCCAAGCGGCTGGCGACGATCGAACTGAATGTGCCCGTTGCGTTCGAGCCGGAAAAGCTGGCACTCGAAACACCCGATACAGAGGCGCTGAAGGAGCTTTACCGGGAGCTGAATTTCCGTTCGTTGCTTGCGGAGCTGTCGGCCGGAGAGAGCGATATTTTCTCCGGAACGGGCGAGGCGTCCGGTGACGCGGCGGTGTCCCCGTCGGGGACGGAGGTCCGCCGGAGCGGCCGTGCCGCGAAAGCGGAGGCTGTGCCGGATCTGTTTTCGGGATTGGAGAGCGCAACGTCGGCGGCTTCGGAAGGAGGCCTGTTCGACGTGCCCGCTTTCGATACGGTGGCTACCGTGGAACATACTTACCATACGGTCGATACGTCCGAAGCGCTGGCGGAACTCGTCGGACGGCTGGAGTCTGTCGGGGAGTTCTGTTTCGATACCGAGACGACCGGATTCGACGTGTTCGGCGACCGGCTCGTGGGCATATCGTTCGCCGTGGAGCCTTTCGAGGCCTGGTATGTGCCCTGCGATCCGGGAAACACGCCGCGTATCGTCGAGACGTTGAGACCTGTGTTCGAAAACGAGCGGATCGCCAAGATCGGGCAGAACATCAAGTTCGACCTGATGGTGCTGCGCAGCGCCGGGATCGAGGTGAAAGGGCTGCTCTACGATACGATGATCGTCCATTACCTGCTCGATCCCGAGTCGCGCCACGGGATGGATCATCTGGCCCGGACCTATCTGAACTATTCGCCCGTGCCCATCGAGGAGCTGATCGGCAAGGGGGCGCGGCAGATCACGATGGACCGCGTGCCTGTCGAACGGTGCGCCGAATATGCGGCCGAGGATGCCGATGTGACGTTGCGGCTCAAGCTGCATCTGTGGCCCATGCTCGAAGAGGCGGGGCTGGCCGAACTGTACCGGACGGTAGAGGAACCCCTCATCCGGGTTCTGGCCGACATCGAACGGGCGGGCGTGCGGATCGATACCGATGCGCTGGCCGCATCGGGTCGGGAGCTTACCGCCGAACTGGCCGAACTCGAAGACCGTATTCGCGAGGCGGCGGGCGATCCGTCGCTGAATGTCAATTCGGCCAAGCAGTTGGGCGAGGCGTTGTTCGGACGGCTCAAGATCGACCCGAAACCGCGCATGACCAAAACCAAACAGTACCGGACGGACGAGGAGTATTTGCAGATGCTCTCGGACCGGCACCCGATCGTCGGGATGATTCTCGAGTACCGGGGGCTGCGCAAGCTGTTGTCCACTTACGTGGAAGCGCTGCCGCAGCTGGTCAATCCGATCACGGGGCGTATCCATACTTCGTTCAATCAGGCCGTCACGGCGACCGGGCGGCTCAGTTCGACGAATCCGAATCTGCAGAACATTCCGATCCGCGACGAACGGGGACGTGAGATCCGCAAGGCTTTCGTGCCTTCGGACGAGGACCATCTGCTGCTGTCGGCCGACTATTCGCAGGTCGAACTCCGGTTGATGGCCCATCTGAGCGAGGATCCGACGATGATCGCGGCCTTTTCGCACGGTGCGGATATCCATACCGAGACGGCGGCGCGTGTGTTCGGCGTTCCGGTCGAAGAGGTGACGCGCGAACAGCGGCGGCGGGCCAAAACGGCCAATTTCGGCATTATTTACGGCATTTCGGCTTTCGGTCTGGCCCAGCGGCTGCAGATTCCGCGCAGCGAGGCCAAAGAGATCATCGACGGCTATTTCGCTACCTATCCCGGCGTGAAAGCCTATATGGAGCGAGTGGTGAGCGAGGCTCGCGAGCGGGGATATGTCACCACGCTGTTCGGACGCAAACGCATGTTGCCCGACATCCGTTCGGGAAATGCTGTGGTGAGGGGGCTGGCCGAACGCAATGCGATCAACGCCCCGATACAGGGCGGTGCGGCCGACATTATGAAGCTGGCCATGATCGCCGTGCACCGGGAGCTCAACGAGCGGAGGCTCCTCTCGAAGATCATTCTGCAGGTTCACGACGAACTGGTCATCGACATGCTGCGCAGCGAAGCCTCCGAAGTGCAGGAGCTGGTGGTACGCTGCATGGAACAGGCCGCGCGGCTCCGTGTGGCGCTCATCGCCGAGTGCGGCGTGGGTGCGAACTGGGTCGAGGCGCATTGATCCGGGCGGAACATGGGGCTTTTGCCGATGGCTTTCCTACCCCTGCGGTCCGTTTTTGACATTCGACATAAATATCCGGCCCTCCGCCGGATATTTTATTATGAATGTTTCCGTGTGTGGGTATGGGGGCCGAGACGGAATCGGAGGTTGCTTATGTTGTGGTTCCGAGGGCGGATTGTTTGCCAGGGGCGCGGGGACGCGTTGCGGACTGCCGGAAGAAATCGGGCGGCAGTCCGGATGAAGGTTGGCCGTATTTGTCCGGATTCCTTATCCAAATCGGGCGGCACGGCGGCCTGTGCGGACTGTCGTGTCCGGACGGTTCTGTGCAGGCGGTCAGCGTTTTCTGACGTAATCGAGGAATGCGAACGGGTGCTCGAATTTCTCTCCGCGGGGGAAACGCTGTGCGTTCGTGAGCGTCCATGCCGAGCGGTCCCAGTCGGGGAAGCGCGTGTCGCCTTCGTAGTCGGCGTCTATTTCGGTAAGGTACAGCTTGTCGGCGATCGGGAGGGCCTGTGCGTAGATCTGGGCGCCGCCGATGATGAACGCCTCCTCGTCGGGGAACATCGAGACGGCTTTTTCGAACGAATCGACGACGACGCAGCCTTCGGGGCGGAAATTTCCGTTGCGGGTGACGACGACATTGGTGCGGCCGGGTAGCGGGCGTCCGATGGACTGGAACGTTTTGCGTCCCATGATGACCGGATGGCCCGTCGTGATGGCCTTGAATCGGCGCAGGTCTTCGGAAATGTGCCAGATCAGGTCGTTGGCATGGCCGATCACTCCGTTGCGGGCGACGGCGACGATCAGAGAAATCATACGGCGATGGGGGCTTTGATGGAGGGATAGGGATCGTAACCTTCGAGCGTGAAATCCTCGTACCGGAAATCGAAGATCGACCCGACATCCGGATTGATTTTCATGGTCGGCAACCGCCGCGGCGTGCGGGTCAGTTGCAGAGCTACCTGTTCGCGGTGGTTCAGGTAGATATGGGCGTCGCCGAGCGTATGGACGAATTCGCCGGGGCGGAGTCCCGTCACCTGGGCGATCATCATCGTCAGCAGGGCGTACGAGGCGATGTTGAACGGCACGCCGAGGAAAACGTCCGCGCTGCGCTGGTAAAGCTGGCACGAGAGCCGTCCGTCGGCCACGTAGAACTGGAACAGGGCATGGCAGGGCGGCAGGGCCATCCGGTCGATTTCGGCCACGTTCCATGCGCTGACGATCAGTCTCCGAGAGTCGGGATTGTTGCGGATCTGCTCCACGACGCCGGCGATCTGGTCGATGCTACGGCCGTCCGGCGCGGGCCAGCTGCGCCATTGGGACCCGTAGACGGGACCCAGATCGCCGTTCTCGTCGGCCCATTCGTCCCATATCGTGACGTTGTTGTCGTGCAGGTAACCGATATTGGTGTCGCCCCGCAGAAACCACAGCAGTTCGTGGATGATGGAACGCAGGTGCAGTTTCTTGGTCGTCAGCACCGGGAATCCTTCGTTCAGGTCGAAGCGCATCTGGTAGCCGAACGTGCTGATCGTTCCGGTGCCCGTGCGGTCGCTTTTCACCGTTCCGCAGGCTTCGATGTGGCGGAGCAGGTCGAGATATTGTTTCATGGTCGTGTGTTTGTCGGATAGGTATGGAGCTTGAACTCGCCTCGTTCGTCGAGCGTTCCGTAGACCGGATGTTCGATCCATTCGCCGAGGAACGCGATGCGGCTCGTGTCGCTCAACGGAAAGATTTCGGCGCAATGGATATGGCCGCAGACGAACAGGTCGATGTCGGGGCGGCTCCGGAGCATTTCGGCGGCGAAGCGTACGATCGGTTCGTCGCTGCCGCGGAACGTGTGCCGGATGGGACGGGAACGGCGGTTCGAGCCGCTCCACCAATGACCGAACCGCAGGGCCGTGTCGGGATGAATCTGCGAGAAGCACTTTCTCAGCAACGGAGAACGGAAGATCCTGCTCAACAGCCGGCCTCCGAATCCGCGCGGCCCCAGCGTGTCGCCGTGTCCGACGAGCACTTTCCTGCCGGAGAGTTCCATGATTTCGTAGGCTCCGGGGTGGAGCGTGACGCCGCATTCGTCGTGCAGGTAGCGGAAGCTCCACATGTCATGGTTGCCGGCGAAGAAGTGGACCGGAATGCCCCGTTCGGTCAGTTCGGCCAGCTTGGCCAGCAGGCGGACGAAACCTTTCGGGACGACCCGTCCGTATTCGTACCAGAAATCGAAAATGTCGCCCACGAGAAAGACGGCCTCGGCGTCGGGGGCGATTTCGTCGAGCCAGCGCACGAACAGCCGTTCGCGTTCGGCCGCGGAACGCGCTCCCGTCTCGAGGCCCAGATGGGTGTCCGATGCGAAATAGTACATCAGTGGAGCAGTTGTTCTATTTTGTCGCGGAGCTTGTCGCCGTAGAGGTCCTTCCCTGCGATGTTGCCTTTGCGGTCGAGCAGAACGTTCGACGGGACGGTCTGTACGTTGTAGCTCATCGCGGCTACGCCGGCCGTGCCCCGGGGATCGAACACGCACACCCAGGGCAGTTTCTGCTGCTGTACGGCGTCGATCCATATCGCTTTCTCATCGCCGAAGCCGACCTGATAAACAGCCAGCCCTTTGCCGCCGAAGCGGTCGTGGAGTTCTTTCATCTCGGCGTTGAGGATCGTGCTGCGGGCGTCTGCGGGCGTCCAGAAGTCGATCAGAATCACGTTGCCGTCCAGTTCGGAGAGTTTCCGGGTTTTGCCGTACATGTCCGGCAGTTCGATTTCGGGGTAGTTGTACGGGCTTTCGGGGCGTTCGCTGATGCGGACCGCCAGATCGAGGGCCTCCTGCTTCCGTGCGATTTCGCCCTGCAGTGCTTTGACATGGGGCGATTCGGGGTAGAGCGCCGACAGGGAGTCGGCCACGATGCGGTAGTATACCAGGTCGTTGCGTTCGTCGAACAGGTTCGGATCGTTCGGGAACCGCTGGTAGAGTGCATAGAGGGCGGCCATCGAGCCGGGGTTCGATACGATGAATCCGATGTGTTCGCGTTTCAGCCTGTAATATTCCCGGGTGTAGCTGTTGAGCAACTCGGCACGCAGCGACTCGTTCTCGGCAGTGGCGGGCGTGGTGACGAAACGCTGCGAAATCGAATCGAGCGAGGCGAGCGCTCCGTTGTAGAACGCGTTGAACGCCCGGAGCTTTTCGGAGTCTTCGGAGCCTTCGACTGTGTAGTTCTTCGAGAGGTCGCACAGCGAATTGACCTCGATCCGTTCGCCGGGAGAGACGATCAGCGGAATGGAGCTGCCTTTGCAGATCAGATTGAAAAACGTAGGCGCCGCGACGGGCAGCTTGACCCGGAACGAGTAGTCGCCCTGACGGTCGGTGACGGCCGAATCGACGATTTTACGATCCAACGTGGTAATCATTTCCAGCAGGACGGTGTCGTGAGCCAGTCCGGCGAACGTGCCCGATATCCGGGCTTTTTTGTCCCGGTCGCAGGAAACGATCAGTGCGGCGAGCGAGAGAACCAGAAGGATTTTTT
>UROX01000088.1 GCA_900549685.1 uncultured Alistipes sp. | reverse complement strand
ATATTTTTCTGTCAATCAGCCGAAAATCCGCATACGCAAGACTCGGAGCCGAATCCGGAAATAAATCGCTATCTTTGTCTTGAGGAATCGTCGGACACCCGGCATCGTCGGCCGGAGCGTCGGAACGGAAACCTGCAAATTTCGAACCGAATAAATTCCCTAACCTTATGAAAATAGCGGTAGTCGGCAGCGGATACGTCGGGCTGGTGTCGGGAGCCTGCTTCTCCGAGATGGGCGTGGAGGTGATCTGCATCGACACGAATCCGGAGAAAATCGAGAAACTGCGGCAAGGCATCGTGCCGATTTACGAACCGGGGCTGGAAACCATCGTCCGCAAGAACACGGCAGCGGGCCGTCTCTCGTTCGGGACCGATCTGGCCGCCTGCGCAGACGAAACGGACATCGTTTTCATCGCCGTGGGCACCCCGCCCGGTCCGGACGGCGAAGCCGACCTGCGGTATGTGGAACAGGTGGCCCGCACCTTCGGCTCGTCCATCTCGCACTACACGCTGCTGGTCACCAAAAGCACCGTCCCGGTCGGCACTTCGCGCCGCATCCGGAGTATCGTGGAGGAGGAACTCGCGCGGCGGGGCGTACAGGTGGCTTTCGACGTGGCCTCCAACCCCGAATTTCTCAAGGAAGGCAGCGCCATCAAAGACTTTATGAGTCCCGACCGGGTGGTCGTGGGCACCGACAGCGAACGGGCCAGAGAAACGATGCGCCGACTCTACCGTCCGTTCCTGCTCAATAATTTCCGCGTCATCTTCATGGACATCGCCTCGGCCGAAATGACCAAATACGCAGCCAACTGCATGCTCGCCACACGCATCAGCTTCATGAACGACATCGCCAACCTGTGCGAGATCGTCGGAGCCGACGTGAACATGGTCCGCAAAGGCATCGGAAGCGACGCCCGCATCGGCAACAAGTTCCTCTATCCGGGCTGCGGCTACGGCGGGTCGTGCTTCCCGAAAGACGTCAAGGCACTGATCCGCACGGCCGCCGCGCACGGCTATCCGATGCGGGTACTCGAAGCCGTCGAAGCGGTGAATGACCGCCAGAAAAGGGTGCTGTTCGACAAACTGACCGCGCACTTCGGTCCGGACCTCAACGGCCGCAGGATCGCCTTGTGGGGACTCTCGTTCAAACCCGAGACGGACGACATGCGCGAGGCCGCCTCGCTGGTGCTCATCGACCGGATCACAGCGGCCGGCGGAGAGATCGCGGCCTACGACCCGGTGGCCATGGACGAATGCCGGCGGCTCATCGGCGACAAGGTGCATTACGCCACCGACATGTACGACGCCGCCGTCGATGCGGACGCGCTGCTGCTGGTGACGGAATGGAAAGAGTTCCGTATTCCGTCGTGGCCGGTGCTCGAAAAAATCATGCGCACGCCGGTCGTTTTCGACGGCCGCAACATCTACGACCGACGCGAATTCGAAGGGACCTCCATCGTCTACCGCTGCATCGGCGGATAGCCCCTTTCCGAAAAGAGACGCAACACCGCAAACCTACGTCCGCCCCGAATATCCGGCAGGAAAGACGATACGCACCGGTCCGGCCGCCGAACAAAAAAAACGAAGGGCACGGCGCTCCATACCCTCCGGCCTTAACCGCCGATCCGTTTCGGATCGTTATTCCGCAAGCCTATCCCCCGACAGAAATCCGGAGACAGAATCGAGTCGGAAACGCTCGCGACCGGCCCGAGCGACGGCTTCCGTTTCCCGAACGACGGCACCCGGGAACCGATCTTCGCCTTTCTTCAGAAAACAGCCTTCCGCCACCATCGCCTGCATAAGCCGTACTTCCGATGAGAAAGACTGTCGGAGAGCAGTCCGCGACCAACCTGCAAAAAGCCGTATATGCCGAGTCCGCCCCCGGGAACGGACGAAACAGAGGGTGCCCGCCGTGCAGCAGACACCCTCCTGTGTTTTCCCGGTTATGCGCTTCCGGAGATCAGAAAGCGATACCCACACGGAACCCGAAGTTGTTGAGTCCGTCGATGCTGTAATTCAATACGGAGCCTTGGTTGGTGGCATAGCTGTAATAAAGCGCCGCATGGAAGCCGACCCGGCTGCGATTGAACGGAAACACGCTCAGACCCAATTCGGGCGAGACATAGAATCCCCATGTCTTCTCATAAGCCTGCAATACGTAGAAATCGGAAGAAATCCGGGCGTAGTTGGCCCCGAGCTTCATGGCCACGTACGGTTCCAGCAAGCCCCCGTCCATAAAACGATAACGTCCCGTCACACCGAACGGCAGCTGGAACAACGAATGCTGCTGGTCCGTGGTAAGCGCCGAGGCATTGCCCACCGGGAAGGTCGAACGCGGAATATACTCGTTGTTGGTATGGTAGGAGATAAACGCACCCAGACCGAAATTGTTCGGGAAATAATATCCGCCTTCGAAATTCATTCCCCATCCGCTTGCCTTGCTCGAGAAATCGTTGTTCAATGGCACGTTGAACTGCCAGTCCACATTGACGTATCCGTTCTCGATGATCTGGGCGTGTCCCGTCGAGGGCAGGGCCATCGACACGGCGGCAAGGGCCGCCAATCCGAGAAGTTTGTTCTTTATATTTTTCATAACATTCTGCTTTTATGATTTTTAAGACTGAATACGATTAATTTCCGCGGTACTGATTGTCCAGATAAGGCGACTGGGCGAAAGACTGATCGATGGCTTCCACGGTCAATTGCATATTGAAGCTGCTCGAAGCCGTGAGCAAACCGCTCAGGAACGAGGTCCAGACCACGGGCAACTTCCGGCCTCCGCCCTGCGGACTTCTCAGATCGACCATTTCGGTGAGCAGCGAACCCACGCTGTAACTGTACACGACCGAATAGGGGTAATACCAACCGCCCCAGTCGCCCCAGTAACCGTACTCCCAGTAACCGGGATAGCCGTACCACCAGTAGGGATCATGATAGTTCGTGAAATAGCTGATGCTTTCCACGTAGCTGATCTGGAGTCCGAACAGCGCCTGACTCTTGTCGTCCACGCGGGTGAATCCGTAGGCGGCCATATTGGATTCATAGGCACGCAAAATGGGCGCGGCGGTCTCGCCGGTCCAGTATTCGGGTTTTTCCCGGTCGCCGATCACCATAACGCTATCGGGCATGAAATAGGTTTTTTCACCCTGGAAATCGGCCTCCCTGTCGTAGTTGGTAAACACCAGATAATCGTTGCTCAGATCCGACAGATCCGGATTCTCCCGACACGCGGAGAAAGCCAGCAGGGCAATCGCAGTGTAGAATAATTTTTTCATACTCATTTCGATTAAAAGTTCTTGAATAGGTACTTGCAACACGTTGCCGGATGTTTCAAAATCCGTTCCATAATTCCTCGCGCAAGAGGGCGGCGACACCTTCGCCTCCGTTTTCCGATCGTACCCCGGATACACGCACCCGACGACACGCACTGCTCCGAAACCGGAAATACTCCCCGTCCGGCATTCCCGATGAGCGATCATCCGTCGGAGCAGTATCGCACCCAGCCGACACCTCCGACAGACACGATACGCCCCGCGACAATATATCTCCGGCTACCGATATCCACCGACGGCCTTCCGGACAATTATTCGTCTCCCTGCTTCGGGACAGGTCCGGAGCTGCCGGGAATACGGCCGCCGAGCATGAATTTCCGCATCCGGACCGGAGAATTACGGGTTTTCGACGACAGTCCCCTTCCGTATGTCTTCCCCGGCCCGATAGCGTCTCCCGACCCGGAAAGCGCACGGACGGTATCCGCGACATGTTCCGTTTTTCCCGTCGGATATCCCGTTCCGTCTTTTTTACGGGACGTGTTGCGGGCGACGGCAAAATTCCCTATTTTTGAAGGCGAACCTTCCCTGTATCGGGGAAGAACGGTCAATCCTTAAAATCATAGAGCACATGGTGTTGAATGCGGGCAATATTCTGTTGGTAGGGGCGGTTCTGCTGTTCGTAAGCATTATGGCGGCGAAGGCGGGATATAAATTCGGCGTCCCCATGCTGTTGTTGTTTCTGGGTGTCGGCATGCTGTTCGGCAGCGACGGACTCGGCATTCAGTTCAACAGCCCTACGGTCGCCCAGTTCATCGGCATGATCGCCCTGAGCGTCATCCTGTTTTCGGGCGGTATGGACACCAAATTCAGCGACATCCGTCCCGTATTGGGTCCCGGTATCATCCTGGCCACGCTGGGCGTGATGCTGACCACCGCCTTGACGGGGACGTTCATCTATTTCGTCACCAAATGGTTTTTCGACACCATCACGCTAACGATCTACGAATCGATGCTTCTGGCAGCGGTCATGTCCTCGACGGATTCGGCCTCGGTCTTCTCGATCCTGCGTTCGCGCGGTCTCAAACTCAGGGAAAACATGCGGCCGCTGCTGGAATTCGAGAGCGGAAGCAACGACCCGATGGCCAACATCCTCACAATCCTGCTCATCCAGATCATTCAGGCGGGCGACATGAGCCTCGGTCAGTCGGCGGGTATCCTGCTCATGCAGATATGTATCGGCTCCGTGGCCGGCTATGTGCTCGGACGCATCGCGCTGCTGGCAGCCAACCGGCTCAACATGGACAATGCGTCGCTCTATCCGATCCTGCTGCTCGCCCTGGTATTCTTCATTTTTTCGTTCACCGACCTGATAGGGGGCAACGGCTATCTGGCCGTCTACATCGCGGGACTGGTCATCGGAAACGGCAAAATGCCGCACCACCGCAGCGTATCCACCTTTTTTGACGGTATCGCATGGCTCTCCCAGCTGGTCATGTTCCTGTCGCTCGGGCTGCTGGTCAATCCCAAAGAGTTGATCCCCGTGGCAGGAATCGGTCTGCTCATCGCCGTTATTATGATCTTCATCACACGTCCCGCCACCGTCTGCCTGTGTCTTCTGCCGTTCCGCAAGATGACCAAGAAAGCCAAGGCCTACGTCTCGTGGGTAGGGCTCCGCGGAGCCGTCCCGATCATCTTCGCCACCTACCCGCTGATCGCAGGCATCAACAACGCCTCGCTGATCTTCAACATCGTGTTCTTCATCACGATCGTCTCGTTGCTGCTGCAAGGCACGACCGTCAATTTCATGGCCCGCAAACTCGGACTGGTAGACGATTCGGCTCCCGCGCCGCGCGATTTCAGTTTCGAAGAGTTGCCCGAAGAGATCAAGTCCACGCTGTCGGAAACCGACGTAACGGCCGACATGCTCGCCTCGGGCGACCGACTGATGGACCTTCCGCTGCCCGACGACGAACTCGTCGTCGCAGTCCGGCGCAACGATGTTTTCTTCATTCCCAACGGCAGCAGCAAATTGCTTCTGGGCGACAAACTGATGATTATCTCGCACGGCGAGCACGTGCTCATTCCGTAAAGACTCCCTTATTTTCCCGGGGGCTACGCCATACGTTTTTCATACTTCAGACAGATCGACATTCGTCCTTGCACGGCTGTCGTTCTACCCGTATCGAAACTTCGAACTCCGTCCATGCGAGGGAGGAAGGCGGACCCTGTCCGCACACACAACGAGGGACGACGTTCGAACACGCGGTACTGGAGCGCTTTCCAAGCGTTCCTCTCCGTCTCGGAGAAAAGCCCAAGCCCCCCCCCAAAAGCCCGGAGGCAACGCAGCAAGTCGGCACTTCGAAGTCTGTATCGCAAAAAAATCGAGGACGCCTTCCGCAAAAGGCGTCCCCGTTCCGTTCCCGAAGCGACATTGCTCCGGTCTCCGCTATGATTATTTCACCAGACGGTTCGTCTCGGTGTCGGGGAATACCACCCACGGCGTAAAGCCCTTGGCATCCTCGAAATCCATCTGCGCATAGGAAATGACGATAACCACATCGCCCACCACACACTTACGGGCCGCAGGACCGTTCAGGCAGACCGCACCGCTGCCCCGTTCGCCCTTGATGATGTAGGTTTCGAGCCGCTCGCCGTTATTGACATTGACGATCTGTACTTTTTCTCCCGCGATCATGTTGGCCGCATCGAGCAGATCCTCGTCGATGGTGATGCTGCCCACATAGCTCAGGTTGGCCTGGGTGATCGTCACCCGGTGTATCTTGGACTTGAGTACCTCCACTTGCATTTTCATCGGTTCCGTTTTTATCCGGGGCTCGTCCGAAACGGCCTTCCCCTTTTAGAACAACACTTGCACAGGGATGCAAATTTAACAATTATAATTAAAACCCCAATTTTTATTCACAGCGCCCGCAGCGGATCGGCGGGGGCGTTTCTAAAGTATCGCGATATTGTCAATGAGCCGCACCGCTCCGGCCTGCACGGCGATACATCCCCGCATCGGAACCGAGTCGCTCCACTCATCGATCTCCTCGAGCGTCAGGGCATCGACCACCGAGAAATATTCCACCTTCAGCAGTCCCGTGGCATCGATACGTTCCGTCACACGGCGCTTCATTTCGGCTACGCTCATCGTACGGGCCTGAGCGGCTTCCGTCCGCAGCGCCTCGTAGATCGCCGGAGCGGCAGCCCTGTGCTCGGGAGTGAGCAGCCGGTTACGGGAACTGGCCGCCAGCCCGTCGGCCTCGCGGACGATCGGGCAGGGAACGATTTCCACCGAATAACCGTACCGGTCCGCCATGGCCCGGATCACGGCGATCTGCTGGAAATCCTTTTCTCCGAAATAGGCCCTGTCGCAACGCACGATGTCGAACAGACGGCTCACCACCTGTCCCACGCCGTTGAAATGGCCCGGGCGGCGCGCCCCTTCCATCACCTTGTCCACCGTGCCGAAATCGAACACGCGGGTATCTTTCTCAGGGTAAATCTCCTCGACGGAGGGCGTCAGCACGAAATCGACATCCGCCGCACGCAACAGCGCCAGATCGGCCTCGACCGTGCGGGGGTAGTTTTTCAGATCGTTCGGATCGTTGAACTGGGTGGGATTGACGAAAATACTGACGACGACCGTGTCGCACTCCTGCCGGCACCGTTTCACCAGCGAGATGTGTCCCTCGTGCAGGGCGCCCATCGTAGGCACGAAACCGACCGTCCCGTCCCGGCGCGCATCGAGAGCGGCGGCAAGCGCGGACTTTTGCGTAAAAACTTCCATTTCGTCTCTTTTTTGCCGTTTCCGGCCTGTTTTTTGACAGCGCAAAGGTAGAAATTAGATTATAATATTCGAACGATTTCGGGAAAAGCTTTTTAACTTTGTACGGAATATAAATTAACTCCGTATGAAGAAAATCGTTACAATCTCTCTTATGGCAGCACTCGCTACAAGCATGTTTTCGTGCCGGTCCGGAGCCGACTCGACAGACAAGTTCGACTGGGTCGCCGACCGGTTCGACGACATCAAGGTCCTCAAATACAAAGTCCCCGGATTCGACACCCTCTCGCTGGACGAAAAGCAGCTGATCTACTACCTCAGCCAGGCAGCCCTCTGCGGCCGCGACATCATCTTCGACCAGAACGGCGAATACAACCTGCGCATCCGCCGCACGCTCGAGGCGATCTACAAGAGCTATACGGGCGACCGCACGGACGAACAGTTCGCCAAGTTCGAGAAATACCTCAAGAAAGTGTGGTTCGCCAACGGCATCCACCACCACTACTCGAACGACAAGTTCCGGCCCGAATTCACCGAAGCGTACTTCGACACGCTCCTCGCAGGCACGCCCGCCGAAGCGTTTCCGGCCGATTTCGGTTCGGTAGCCGAAGTGGTGGCACAGATCAAGCCGGTGATCTTCGATCCGACGGTGATGCCCAAACGGGTCAATCTGGCCGAAGGCGAGGACCTGATCGTCACCTCCGCCAACAACTATTACGCCGGCGGCCTCACCCAGAACGAGGTCGAAAAATACTATGCCGAAAAAATGAACCCGGCCGACACCACGCCGATTTCGTGGGGACTCAACAGCCAGCTCGTCAAGGAGGCCGACGGCACGATCCGCGAACGGGTATGGAAAGTGGGCGGCATGTACTCCCCGGCGATCGAAAAGATCGTCTTCTGGCTCGAAAAAGCGGCCGAAGTGGCGCACGGACAGCAGAAAGCCACGATCGAAGCATTGATCGCCTACTACAAGAGCGGCGACCTGAAACAGTTCGACGCCTTCAACGTGCTCTGGGTACAGGACACGGTCTCGAAAGTGGACTTCGTGAACGGCTTCACCGAGAACTACGGCGACCCGCTGGGCTACCGCGGTTCGTGGGAAGGACTGGTCAATTTCCGCGACGAAGAGGCTACGCTCCGCACCAAAACGATCAGCGAAGAGGCGCAATGGTTCGAAGACCACTCTCCGATCGACGACCAGTTCCGGAAAAAAGAAGTCAAGGGCGTATCGGCCAAGGTCATCACGGCCGCCATTCTGGCCGGCGACAGCTACCCCTCCACGGCCATCGGCATCAACCTGCCCAACGCCGACTGGATCCGCCGCGACCACGGCTCGAAATCGGTGACGATCCAGAACATCACCTCCGCATACAGCGAAGCGGCCAAAGGCAACGGTTTCGCCGAGGAATTCGTATACGATCCCGAGATCATCGAACTGCGCAAGCAATACGGCACGCTGGGCGACGACCTGCACACCGATCTCCACGAATGTCTCGGACACGGTTCGGGCCAGCTCGCTCCGGGCGTCAAGGGCGACGAGCTGAAGAACTACTCCTCGACGCTCGAAGAAGCCCGCGCCGACCTGTTCGCGCTCTACTATCTGGGCGACCAGAAGATGGTCGAACTGGGACTGGTTCCCTCCTTCGACGTGGCCAAGGCCGAATACGCCAACTACATCATGAACGGCATGATGACGCAGCTCGTACGCATCGAACCGGGCAAGAACGTCGAGGAAGCCCACATGCGCAACCGCAAACTCATCGCCGAATGGTGCTACGAGAAAGGACAGGCCGACAATGTGATCGAGAAAGTCCGCAAAGACGGCAAAACCTATATCGTCGTGAACGACTATGAAAAACTGCGCACGCTGTTCGGCGACCTGCTTCGGGAAATCCAGCGCATCAAGAGCACCGGCGACTTCGAAGCGGGCAAGGCTCTGGTCGAAAACTACGGCGTACAGATCGATCCCGAACTGCACGCGGAAGTATTGGAACGTTACGCCAAACTGAACCTCGAACCTTACAGCGGTTTCGTCAATCCGATCTACACCCCTGTCATGGAGAACGGACAGATCGTGGACGTAACGATCGAATACACGGACGACTATCCCGCCCAGATGATGGAATACTCTACGGAATACTCGTTCCTGCCTTCGGTCAATTAACCGGACAGGCTGCGTTCCCGACCGGGACAAGACAGACAGGAAATCCGTCGATCCCGTTTGACAACCCATTCCAAGGGATTGCCTCGATGTTCGAGGCAATCCCTTTCTTATTTCCCATTCCGAAACCGCAGCCGTCGCGAGGAACAACGATGGTCCGATCCCCGGACAGCACACCGGCTGAATCCGGGTACACGCGAGCCGACCGCACCTCTTCTCGTCCTCTCCGCCGCAATCGCGAAAGTTCCCGCACACCGAAATGCAAACGATATCCGAACAGGACCGCATAATCTTACAGTACCGACAAACCTCCCTCCGCCTGCAACCCGCTTTCCCTGTTCCGCAAAATACCCTCGTTCCGCACCGTATCCGTCCAGGTACACTCGCACGACACGGCACGGTCTTCGGGCCGAAACGCCGCATCCGCCCGGAATGCACGACGGGCCGCCGGGCCGTCCCGACCGATAAACGGACGTGCAGCCCCTGTATGCAAAAAGGGTTTCCGCGCGTGCGGAAACCCTTTCTCATACGATCCGAGGCCGGTCTACCGGAAATACTTATACTGGAACAAAAGCATATAAATGACTCCGACGGAGATATAGCTGTCGGCCAGATTGAAAATGGGGCTGAAGAACAGGAAAGGCTCGTCGCCCACCCACGGCATCCACGACGGGAACTCGCCTTCGATCAACGGGAAAAACAGCATATCGACCACTTTCCCGTGCAGGAAACCGGCATATCCGCCGCCCTCGGGCAGGAACGAAGCCACGGTCGTGTAAGTCGATTCGGAAAAAAGCAGACCGTAGAACGCACTGTCGAGCACGTTGCCGAGCGCCCCGGCGAAGATCAGCGAAAAACCGACCAACACGCCCGTAGGCGCCTGCTTACGGAGCAGATAGCGGATATAATACCCGACAGCGACGATTGCCACGAGACGGAATACACTCAGTATCAGCTTACCGTAGTTTCCGCCCAACTGAAATCCGAACGCAGCGCCCGGATTTTCGATAAACCGGATGAAAAACCAGTTCGGAAACACCGTTACGCTCTCGTCGAGCATAAAATGGGTTTTGATCCATATTTTGACGATCTGGTCGATCGCGATCAGGGCGACGACCAACAGGATAATCTTCTTTTTCATACCCGTTTTCCCGGAAATTTTCAGAGTACAAAGATTGCCTATTTTTCGCAAACGGGCAAATTATTAAAGCATTCGGCACAGGAC
>UROX01000087.1 GCA_900549685.1 uncultured Alistipes sp. | reverse complement strand
TATCGCCCTCCAGATCGCCGCGTTTCATATCGCCGTCGTCGTCGAGCCAAAGTATGGGAATGTCGTCGATCGTCACGCTGCGGATCGCATCGGGGCGACCGTCGCCGTTCAGGTCGAGATATTCGGGCTGAAATCCGGCCGGAGGCAAAGGCATCCGGAACGATCCGACCTGCAGGCGCTGGTTCCAGTAGCGGTCCGGAGCCTGTTGCGCCCGCAGCCCTCCGGACACGACTCCGGACAGCAGACAGGCGAAGATGATTGATTTTTTCATGGTATGGAAAGTTGAGTTAGCGATTATCTCACGACGGAGCCTCCGAGACCCGAAACCGGACGAAACCGAATGCGTAGCCGAAGTGCAACCGTTTGCACAAAAATAAAACGGATTTGCCGGAAAACAAAATCTCGAAGTCGTTTCCTCCGGAAGATTCCTTTTATCCGCCCGAGACAGAATCGGCGGGACCGCCATGAAATGTATTCCCGTCGCCACTTCTATGTAGAAAGTCGCCGTCCCGACACCCTCGCAGCCAAACAAGGCTTTTCCGAGACGGAAACGACAACCGGCGACTAACAATGACAACATACGGCACCGTCTTTCCGCAGCCTGCGCATACTCGAAGTCTCTCCACCGCCTCGCGAAAACGCCGGAACATATCGCGCTCGGGCATTGCACAGGGATAGTCCATAGATCGCATCTTGCGAACAGAAAACCGACCAAGGCTCCACGCAAGCCATCCGGAGAAGCGATACTCCGATCCGCAGCCTCCGCTCCCCTACTCTATCCCCAGACCTGTAAAAGAAGCCCCCGGTTTTCATGGAAACACCGCCCGCCCCGCCTACCCACGAAATGCGATGGCCCGACAGAACACCTATATTATAAAGGGTCGTCGAAAACGATGGCAGATGAGATCGGCGGAATCTGTCCGGGCGCAGTCAAACCGGGTCGGACTCGACAGGATCGAACGAAGAAGGATTACCGATATCCCGACCGGTATCGGCGGTACGGAATCGGATTACCTTATAATATAGAGATTCTCCAGCAGTGTCCTGGTCCGCCGAAAACCACCGGTCCCATGCCAGCCTCTCGGTCTCAAGCGAAACACGGTATCGGACCCGACCGGGCAATTCTGTTCTACAAGATATCCGTCCCGGGTGCAATCTTTTCGTCCGCCTCCCGCCATGACAGGGAAGACTAATATACCGACCGAGGCCATTCCGACAGAGACGGGCAGCATTTCGAGCGACCGTCGGCGGCCGAAAACACATTGCGATTACACGCTTGCAATGTCCCGATCTTTATCGCTGCTACCACGACCTTCGATTATAATTTTCTTCCCCGCAAACGGGAAGGCCTCACCGGACTCGCAATACACAACCCCGAACAACGACGGTCGGGGCCGAAAAACCGGATGCACGGAAGTAAAACCGCTAAACGAAAACGGGAAGAGACGGCCGATGACCGTCTCTTCCCGTATGAAATTCGCCATGAAACGCATGACGTCCGTTTTTTGCCATAATTCCGGCACCGTCCGGACTGTCCGTTCGTCGCCGACACGCAGATGCGACGATTGTACGTTCGTAGTTCCGGCACCTCGATCCCTCGATCCGGACAGGACACGACCTTTGGCAACTGTCTGCCGCCCATTCGGTCCCACCCGTATAGAAAACCGTCCGGAACGCACCTCCGCAAGGAACCGCACGACGACGTTCCGCCGTCGTTATCCGCCTAAGCTCTGCGTTCGGCAGCGATAGCGGCGACGGACGGCTAAATCGCCGCTACGATATAGTCGCCTACCTCCGTCGTCGAATGAGCCTTGCCGCCGTCGCAGACCAGATCTTCGGTCACGATCCCGGCTTCGATAGCCCGATTGACCGCATCGCGCACAGCCTTGCCTTCCGCTTCGAGTCCCACGTGCTCGAGGAGCATTGCAGCGGAGAGGATCGTAGCCATCGGATTGGCGATATTTTTACCCGCAGCCTGCGGATAACTGCCGTGGATCGGTTCGAACAGCGCGACTTTCGCTCCGACCGAAGCCGAAGGCAGCATACCGAGCGAACCGCTGATGACACTAGCTTCGTCGGTGAGAATATCGCCGAACAGGTTTTCGGTGACGATCACGTCGAAACGCGTCGGACGCTGGATGATCTGCATCGCCGCGTTGTCCACGAACATGAATTCGACCTGTACGTCGGGATACTGCGGTGCCATCTCACCGGCGATCTGACGCCACAGACGCGAAGTAGCGATCACGTTGGCCTTATCGACCACGGTAAGCTGCTTGCGGCGTTTGCGGGCCAGCGAAAAGGCCAGATGCAGAATACGTTCGACCTCCTCACGCGTATAAACGCAAGTGTCGTAGGCCGTATTGCCGTCCTCGCTGCGGCCCTGCGGACGGCCGAAATACATCCCTCCGGTGAGCTCGCGCACGCAGAGGAAATCGGCTCCGCGAACGATCTCGGTCTTGAGCGGCGAGCGTCCGGCCAGCGAATCGAACACGGCCAGAGGACGCAGGTTGGCATACAGTCCGAGCGATTTGCGCATACGGAGCAACCCCTGTTCGGGACGCACCTTGGCCGAAGGATCGTTATCGTACTTCGGATCGCCGATGGCTCCGAACAGCACGACATCCGACGCCTCGCAGACGGCATGGGTCGAAGCGGGATACGGATCGCCCGTCGCGTCGATCGCGCAGGCTCCTACGGGAGCCTCCCTGTATTCGAACGTATGGGAATATTTTTCGGCTACTCGGTTCAAAACCTTCACCGCCTCGCCCACGATTTCGGGGCCAATGCCGTCTCCGGGCAAAAGTGCAATTTTCAGTTCCATCGTCTTATCTCTTTTTGTAAATCATTCTTTTTTTTCGGCCATTCCATCGTGGCGTACCGGACTATCTGCCGTAATGTCTATTTCCGGCCCGAAGCTCTCTGCCGCAGACCGCACATCCGCTCCCGTCCCGGAAAAAATCCGTCCGGAATGCAGCAAAAGCCGCCGGGCGTCCGCATACCTACTATATATATCCGACATCTCCCGTCCGACGAACCTTCCCGAACCGGCAGGCCGTCACTCGCCCCGCAGCGTCGTTCCGCCGTAACCTTTCTCGGAGAGGGCGTCGGCGCCGCAAATGACGACGCTCTTGACACCGCCAGCAATCGCCCGGAACGCATTCTCCAACTTGGGCAACATGCCGTCGGCCACGACGCCGTCGGCACGCAACCGTTCGAACTCCGAAGGCGTGATCTCGGCGATCACACTGCGCTCGTCGTTCACATTCCTCAGCACGCCCGGCTTCTCGAAACAATACACCAGTTCGGTCTCGTACTCGCCCGCCAACGCCACAGCGACCGTCTGCGCCACGGTGTCGGCGTTCGTATTGAGCAGCCCGCCGCCGTTCTCGTCGGCCGTGATCGGAGCCACGACCGGCGTATAACCGGCGTCGATGAGTGTCCTGGCCGCCTTCACCGAGAATTTCCCGACCACCGGATCGCCCACGAAACCGTAATCGACCGGCTGCGGATCGCGGCGATGCGAGACGATCATACCGCCGTCGGCACCGCACAGGCCGAACGCATCGCATCCGGCTGTTCGCAACTTATCCACAATCGTTTTGTTGATAAGTCCGGCATACACCATCGTCACCACTTTGAGCGTCTCGGCATCCGTCACACGGCGGCCGCCGATCATCGTAGCCTCGATTCCGAGCGCTTTTCCGACGGTCGTCGCGATTTTTCCGCCCCCGTGGACGAGCACTTTCGGCCCTTCCAACGCAGCGAAATCGCGCAGAAAAGCATCGAGCTTCCCGGGGTTATCCACAACGTTTCCGCCTATCTTGACAATTTTCAACATATTTTCGACATTAAGCTGTCAATAATTTACGCAACGCGCCGAGCAAACAGTCGGCATGTTCTTTCGTAACGTTGAGCGCGGGCAGAAGGCGGAAGGTGTTCTTGTCGCCGGACGAACCCACGAAAATTTTTTCGTCGAACAGCAGCTTCCTGCGCAGCGGAGCCGCGTCCTCGAACAGCTCGATACCGATCATCAGTCCCTCACCCCGCACTTCGCGGATCGACGGCAACTCGCGGAGTCCGGCCATCAGATACTCGCCTACCCGGGCGGCATTGCCGATAAGATCGTCTCCGGCCATCACGTCGGCCACGGCGATAGCCGCCGCACAAGCCAGATGGTTGCCCCCGAACGTCGTGCCGAGCATCCCGAACGACGGCGCGATATGCGGCGCGATCGAAATCGCCCCGATCGGGAAACCGTTGCCCAGCCCTTTGGCCATCGTATAGATGTCGGCCCGGACACCGCTCCTGTCCGCAGCGTAATACCGGCCGCTCCGGCCGCATCCGCACTGCACCTCGTCGGCGATATAGACCGCTCCGTACTCGTCGCACAGCGACCGTATCTTACGCAGATATTCGGGCGTAGCGATACGGATACCGCCCACACCCTGAATGGCTTCGACGATTACGGACGAGATTTCGCCCCGGTTCTGCGCAAAGGCTTCTTCCAGCGCCAGCTCGTCGTTGAGCGGCACGAAAACGACATGGTCGGTCCGATTGACCGGTGCGACGATCTTCGGATTGTCCGTCGCCGACACGGCCAGCGAGGTACGGCCGTGGAAAGCGCCTTTCATGGCGATCACCTTGTTTTTGCCGTTATGGAAAGAGGCCAGCTTCATCGCATTCTCGTTCGCCTCGGCGCCCGAGTTGCACAGAAACAACTGGTAGTCCTCCTTACCGGAGAGCGCGCCCAACTTGCGGGCCAGCTCCCTTTGCTGTTCGATGATGACCGAATTGGAATAGAATCCGATGTTTTTCAGCTGGTTCACGACCGTCTCCACATAATGGGGATGGGTGTGGCCGATCGAAATGACGGCGTGTCCGCCGTACATGTCCAGATAGCGGGTTCCTTTGTCGTCCCACACATACGAGCCTTCGGCCCGCACAATATCGATATCCCACAGCGGGTATACTTTGAACAAATCCATAGTCTTCGATTTTCGGTTCCGGATTCGCGCCGGAATCGGTTAAACAATATTTCCGTCCGGACCCGCGAGACGACGCTGCGGCCGGCTCCTCCGGGAACGGAGCTAAAAAGCCACCGGCTTGAGATGCAGTCCGGCCCGTTCGTCGAGACCGAACATGAGGTTCATGTTCTGCACGGCCTGCCCCGAAGCCCCCTTGAGCAGGTTGTCGATCACGCTCGTCACCAGCAGTTTGTCGCCGTGTTTTTCGAGCGAGAGCACGCATTTGGCCGTATTGACCACCTGTTTGAGGTACACGTTGCGGTCGCTGAGGAACGTCAGTGCGGCGTCGGCATAGAAATCGGCATATACCTGACGTATCTGCTCCAGCTCCAGCGGACAGTCGATATAGATCGACGCGATGATCCCGCGTGCAAAATCGCCGCGGTAGGGAATGAAATTGATCGCGTGCGAAAAATCCGGCATCAGCGCACGGACACTTTCGCCGATCTCGCGCAGATGCTGGTGTTCGAATGCCTTGTAGATCGAGAGGTTATTGACCCGCTGACTGAAATGGGACGTGGGAGCGAGCTTCTGCCCCGCCCCGGTCGATCCCGTGACAGCCGTCACATGCACTTCGCCGGCAAGCAGACCTGCACCCGCCAGCGGCAGGATGCCCAGTTGCAGACAGGTGGCGAAACATCCCGGATTGGCGATATTGCGGGCCTGGCGGATACGGTCCCTGTTCAGTTCGGGCAAACCGTACACGAACCGGCGGTCGCCGATCGAAGATGTTTCGGCCAGACGGAAGTCCTGACTCAGGTCGATGATCCGCACGGAATCGGGAATGGGCGTCGCTTCGAGAAATTTCCGGGCGTCGCCATGGCCCACGCACAGGAACAGCACGTCCACATCGGTGCGCAGCGTGTCGGTGAAACGCATGTCGGTCTCGCCCAGCAGATCGATGTGCACATCGCTCAGGCGATTGCCGCCGTTGCTGTTGCTGTGTACGAAAACGAGCTCCGCGTCCGGATGGTTCAACAGAATGCGGATGGCTTCGCCGCCCGTATAGCCGGCTCCGCCTATGATTCCAACTCTTATCATAATATGCAGTATAATTCGGGGTTCGATCCCCGGAGACGATGTTCCGAAACCGCGGCTTTCCCTCTCCTTTCCCGCCCCGCAGAACCGTTGCGAAACAGAATTCCGCGGCCTTCCGATCCGGGAACGGAGGCAAGGTCCGCGGCCGAAAGCCGACAGCGTGTCGCCAAGTCCCTTCGGGACCGTCCGTTCCGCCGGAGGCTCCGTACGAAGACGGGAACGAATCCCGCCGCCACGCAACGGACGACGGGGTTCGTTTCCGGACGCTCCGGCACAGGACCGGTGCGGCACGGGTTTCGACGAGGACCTACTTCAGTCCGCCGTTGATTTTATAATAGATCTTGTTCTGGTTTCCGAAAATCTTTCCGAATCCTTTCACGTCGTCGCTCGTCCAGTCGCTCATCGTCTCGCCGTAAGCCCCGAACTTATTGCTCATCAGATCGTGCGGACTGTCGATACCCACCACGACGAACCGGTAGGGATGCAGATCGACGAACACATCGCCGCTCACGGTACGCTGGCTGCTCTCGAGCATGGCCTCCATGTCGCGCATCACCGGATCGTAATACTGCCCTTCGTGCAGGTAGTTGCCGTAGAAGGCCGCGATCTGGTCTTTCCAGAAAAGCTGCCATTTGGCGAGCGTATGTTTTTCGAGCATGTGATGGGCCTTGATGATAATCATCGGCGCAGCGGCTTCGAAGCCGACACGGCCCTTGATACCGATGATCGTATCGCCCACGTGCATGTCGCGGCCCACCGCATAGCGCGACGCAATGGCCTGCAGGGCGCGGATCGCCTCGATCCGATCGTCGAAACGTTTGCCGTCGAGTCCCACGAACTCGCCTTTCTCGAAGGTTAGCGTGATGCGGCGCGGTTCGGTTTCCTTCAGCTGCGAGGGATAGGCCTCCTCGGGCAGCGTTTCGCGCGAGGTAAGCGTTTCCTTGCCGCCGACGGACGTACCCCATACCCCCTGGTTGATCGAATATTCGGCTTTCTTGAAATCGAAATCGACGCCGTGGGAACGCAGATAGGCGATTTCTTCCTCGCGGCTGAGTCGTTTCTCGCGGATCAGCGCGATCACTTCGATTTCCGGCGCGATGATGTCGAACACCATGTCGAAACGGACCTGATCGTTGCCCGCACCGGTACTGCCGTGACACAAGTAGTCGGCCCCCATTTCGCGGGCATAGCGGGCGATGGCCGTGGCCTGAGAGATTCTCTCGGAGCTGACCGAGATGGGATAGGTCGAATTTTTCAGCACATTGCCGAAAATCATGTACTTGATCGCGTGGTTGTAATAATCCTGCGTTACGTCGAGCGCCACGTAGCTCTTCACGCCCAGGCCGTAGGCCCTGCGTTCGATATTCGCGAGTTCTTCGGCGGAAAATCCGCCGGTGTTCGCCAGTGCGGCATGCACTTCGAGACCCATCTCTTTGGCCAGATAAATAGCGCAGTAAGAGGTGTCGAGACCGCCGCTAAAGGCCAATACTACTTTTTTCATTTTTTCTCTTTTTCGTTTTTTTAACATGAAACCGAAGGAGGAGCACCTGTATTCTTCTCTTTCTTAATCTTCGAGCAATTCCTGATCGATAGGAATCTTCACCGTATCATGGGCGGGATCGAACAGCATGGCCGTGCAAAGGCAGTTCTTGCGCTGCTTGCTTTGCAGAATCGGATAATTGACGCAGCTTTCGCATCCTTTCCAGAACTGATCGTCGTCCGTGAGTTCGGAATAGGTCACGGGACGGTAACCCAGCTCCGAGTTGATTTTCATCACGGCCAGCCCGGTCGTGAGTCCGAACAGTTTCGAGCCGTGGAACTTTTTCAGCGACAGGAAAAAGGTTTTGGTCTTGATCGCTTTGGCCAGCCCCAGCCGTCGGAACTTGGGATTGATGATAAGTCCCGAATTGGCCACATATCCGCCGTGTCCCCACGACTCGATGTAGCTGAACCCGGCCCATGTGCCGTCCTTATGGAAAGCGATCACGGCCTTGCCTTCGCGCATCTTGCGCGAGACATAATCGGCGGTACGTCTGGCGATACCCGTACCGCGTGCTTTGGCGGACTCGGCCATCTCGTCGCAGATGGCCTGCGCAAAGCTCGTGTGTTGTTCCGTGGCGACCAACACGTCGAAATCTTCAATTGTCATTTGAAACCAGCAAAAAAATTAAAAACGCCGGAAAACGAGGGGCCTTCCCCCGCCTCTGCCCGGATTATTACAAAAGGCAAAAGTATTAAAAAAAGATCGAATCGGGGATAAATTCAACCTCGTTTTTCAATTTTCAACAGCAAAATTCCGTTTTGCAGAAATTTTCATCGTATCCGCCTCGAAATCCGCTCTCCGAGCGGCACGAACCGCCCCCGAAACACCGCCGAATCTCCTCGCAGCGGCCGAAAATTTTCGGATCCGGGTATCCCGTCTTTCTCCCTCCTATTCCGTTTCCCGGCAACGGAACGCGAAACCGGCAACGGGGTATCCCGACCGGAAAAACGCGGCCGCCTGCCGACGGTCGGACCCGGCACCCGAAACGCAGTCACATCCATATCCTCGTCGTACAAAAGACACAGGCCGCTTCTCCGGCGGGAGAAACGACCTGCGTCCGAAGGGTCGTTTCGCCGAAACCCGTCGAAACGACCGTAAAATCAAAGCATCAGTATTTATCGCACTCGATTTCGAAAAAGGCCTGCGGATGGGTGCAGACAGGACATTTTTTCGGTGCGCTGTTACCCACGTGGATGTGTCCGCACTCACGGCAACGCCAGATCGTCTCGCCCTGCTTGCGGAAAATCGCGTCGTTTTCGAGCGTTTCGTACAATCCTTTGAAGCGGGCTTCATGCGTCTTTTCGATTTCGGCGATCTGAGCGAAACGCAAGGCGATTTCGGTGAATCCTTCGTCTTTGGCCACCCTCGAAAATTCAGGATAAAGATCGCTCCACTCGTCGTACTCGCCCTGAGCCGCCTCCTTGAGATTTTCCAACGTCGTTCCAATCACACCTGCCGGATAAGCGGCTGTGATTTCCACCATGCCGCCTTGTAAATATTCGAAGAAGATTTTCGAATGCCGAAGTTCGTTATGCGTGGTTTCTTCGAAAAATGCAGCGATTTTTTCGTAACCGTCCTTGCGAGCCTGTTTGGCAAACATACGGTAGCGATTGGCGGCCTGCGACTCGCCGGCGAACGCTTTGAGCAGATTCTGTTCGGTGAGGGTTCCTCTGAGCTTGTTGTCTTCCATGATTTCTGTTTTTTATACGATTGGTAATGATTATTTGAACAGCCGATGACTGTTGGTATCAAATTTGATCCGCTTTCCCGAAAAACGATCGAACCATGACACTTTTGATTAACACATTATTGATTATGACACATGTATTGCCCCAGCTCCCCTACGCGGAGGACGCCCTCGCTCCCTACATGAGCAAAGAAACCATCGAGTACCATCACGGCAAACATCACCAGGCCTACGTGAACAACCTCAACAAGCTGATCGCCGGAACGCCTTTCGAGCAGATGCCTCTCGAAGAAATCATTCTCAAAGCCGACGGAGCGATTTTCAACAATGCAGCGCAAGTGTGGAATCATACGTTTTTCTTCTTCACACTTTCACCCACTCCAAAATCGATGCCAAGCGGAGCGCTGGCCGAGGCAATCGACAGAGATTTCGGCTCTTTCGACAAATTCAGAGAAAAATTTTCGCAAACCGCCGCCGCTCAGTTCGGTTCGGGCTGGACATGGCTCGCCAGCGATGCCGAGGGTAACCTGTCCATCGTCTCCGAATCCAACGCCGGAAACCCGATGTGCAAGGGACTGAATCCGCTGCTCTGCCTCGACGTCTGGGAACACGCCTATTACATCGACTACCGCAACCGCCGGCCCGATTTCATCGACAACTTCTGGAAGATCGTCGATTGGAAAGTCGTCGAAGAACGCTACACGAAATAGACCGGAAAGAACCGACCGGACTGTTTTTCCAAAACGAAATCGCCCTCTGTATCGAACATTCGCGACAGAGGGCGATTCTTTTATTATAATTTACGGAACCGGCCGTATTTTCCGACTCCGCTTGCCGTTATTCGCAATTACGCGTACCCCTGCCCCCTCTTATAAAGGTCGGCTCCGACCGCAAACAGGGCGACGACGAATAAAAGGTGTCTAAAGCAAACGACCGCGAACGCAGGTACCAAGACGGCGGAATCGTCTCCGAAAAAACAGAGACGATTCCGCCGTCTTTGGCGACAGGAAACGACATCGCAGGTCCGATACCGGCCACAGGACCGAGCCATCCGCTCCGCACCCGGGAAACCAAACGCTCCCCCGATGCCGGGATACATTCAGAAAATGCGTCGGCATACGGTCACGCCAGCCTCGCCCGGACTTCTGCCGACAGCCGAAT
>UROX01000086.1 GCA_900549685.1 uncultured Alistipes sp. | reverse complement strand
ATACCCCGGCATCATTTACCAGCCCTCGCGCGAGGCGGGTACGAAAATTCTCGCCGTGGAGGGACTCAGCAAGACGATCAACGGAGAGACGCTCTTCAGCAACATCTCGTTCACCGTCGAGAAGGGGGACAAGGTGGCGTTCCTCTCCCGCGAACCGCGGGCCGTGACGGCGCTCTTCGAAATCATCGCGGGGAACGACACGCCCGACAGCGGAACGATCGAGTGGGGCGTGACGATCAACGCGGCCTACCTGCCGCTGAACAACGCCTCGTTCTTCAACAACGAGCTGAGTATCGTGGACTGGCTGGCGCAATTCTCCGACGACACGAGCGAACTTTACCTGAGAGGCTATCTGGGTAAAATGCTCTTCAGCGGCGAAGAGATCCACAAACGGGTCGATGTGCTGTCCGGAGGCGAGAAAATGCGCTGTATGATCGCCCGCATGATGATCCAGCAGGCCAATACGCTGATTCTCGATTCGCCGACCAACCACCTCGATCTGGAGTCGATCCAGGCGTTCAACAACTCCCTCACGTCGTTCAAAGGCAATATCCTGATGACCTCGCACGACCACGAATTCATCAACACGGTGGCCGACCGTATCATCGAAATCACGCCCAACGGCATGATCGACAAATACATGGAGTACGACGACTACCTGTTCGACGAGCGGGTACAGGAAAATCTCAACAAACTCTACTCGAAATAGGACCTCGCGACTAACATCTATGAAAAAGGCCTCGCGTATCGCACGTCTTCTATTGGCGGGATGGATGCTTTCGTGCACATTCTTCGTCGGCGCGGCCCAAAGCGCCGACGACTCGACGGCCATCGCCCGGACCAAATGGACGGTCGTCTCGGACAAGGAGGGGATCGTATGCAAGAAGACGCGCCTGCGTCTGTTCGACTCCCCGCAGCAGATTTCGGTCGTCGAGATCGATCCCGTACGGTACAGGATCGGACTGGCTCAGGATTCGCTGCGGACGAAAACGTCGGTCCTGGGACGTACACACGGTGCCGTAGCGGCCATCAACGGCGGTTACTTCAAGACGGGAACCCGGCAGGCCGTGGCCAGCAGTGTGATTAAAATCGACGGGGAACTCTTTCCGCGGATGGAAGGGTCGGACGACGGTGCGGCCCTGACGATCGACCGGGACGGAAAGATCGGAATCGGCCACGAGAAGACGAAAGCCGGAGAGCAGCCCTGGTACGAGCGTTACGGCAGTGCCATCGTCGCGGGACCGCTGCTCGTCGCGAACGGCCGGAGTCTGTTCGCATGGGAAGACGGGGCGCAACGACATCCCCGGTCCTGCATAGGGATCGAAGCCGACGGAACGGTCGTACTGGTCGTCGTGGACGGCAGACAGGACAATGCAGCAGGAATGAGTTTCTGCGAACTGGCCTATACCTGCCGACAACTGGGTATGGTCGCCGCGCTGAACCTCGACGGAGGCGGATCCTCGACCCTGTGGCTCAGGGGAAGCGGCGTCGTCAATTCCGTGTCGGACCGTATGTTGATCTTCCCGGTCGAACGCCCCGTCGCCAATGCCGTACTCGTACTGCCGAGACAGGAAGAGTGATCTGAATGCCACCGGAAAGTTCCCGCACTTTTTCGGCAGCGCATAAGAGAGCGATCATCCGCACATGTACAGACATTTCCGGAAATGTTTCCCCAAATCCGTCCGAATGAACGACGGGGGTACAAATCCTCTCAATGGCACGGCATCGCCCGATACCGGCGCCCTGAAACCTATAATCGCACAGAAACAATGCGCCGTAAACAAAGATCGGTCGTCCTTTATCGGAGTGCCCTTAAAAAAACGGAGTGATGCAATAAAGCATAAATCGCACAGGAATAGCGCTTTATCCGTATTGCTTCGGAAGTGGGACAGCGGTTATACCGCATGAAAAGGCATAGTTCGGAAAGAGTTACGCTTCTAAATCGTTACCGTGACTTTTTTCGGACTTTGCTTTTAATGGTTTGGTTTTCTGTTTCTTGCGCCTTGTTTCTCAGCAACAAATAACTCTAATCGACGTATGTATTTTAAAAGGTTCGGAGTTATGACAAGAAGCACTTTCAAAGTCCTGTTCTATCTGAAACGACAGGCCGAGCGGAACGGGAAAGTTCCCGTCATGGGGCGTATCACCGTCAACGGAACGATCTCACAGTTCAGTTGCAAACTATCGGTTTCCCCGAAGCTATGGGACACCAGAGCCAACAAAGCCACAGGTAAAAGCGTTGCGGCCCGATGCATCAACGAGAAACTGGAAAACATCAAGACCAACATCGGCAAACAGTACCAGCGCATTTGCGACCGGGATGCGTATGTGACCGCCGAAAAGGTTAGAAATGCGTGGATGGGGTTCGGGGACGGTTACCGACTTTTATTGCAGACTTTCGACGAGTATCTCGAAGAATTCGCCCGAAAACGGGTCGGCAAAGATCGCGCGGCCTCGACACTCGAAAACTATACGAGAGCCCGGAATTATCTCGCTGCATTCCTGCGATACGCCTACAAACTAGAAGATATACCGTTCATGGAGCTGAAACGGGAGTTTATCGAGAAGTACGTGGTTTACCTTTCGACGGTACGGGGTATGCTTCCGGGGAGCATCCTCACTCCGGTCAAGAAGTTGAAGCTAATGACCTATACGGCTTTCCGGAACGGCTGGATCGCTTCCGATCCGTTCGCCGGGTTCCATTTCAACGTCACTTACCGTGACCGCCATTTTCTTTCGGAATCGGAACTGAAGGCAGTCATGAATGCGCAACTCCCCAACTACAAAACCGCCATCGTTCGGGACATATTCGTATTCTGCTGCTTCACGGGATTGGCCTATGCCGATGTGAAAAAACTGACCCACAACGACATTCATACCGATGAACAGGGCGATATGTGGATTATCGACAAACGACAGAAAACGGGGACACAGTTTCGGATCAAATTATTGCCCGTGGCCAAAGAACTCGCAACACGCTACCGCCGCCTGATGCTTCCCGGCGACAAGGCGTTTCCGGTGAAGGACCGTGATTCGATGAATATGTCGCTGCGGCAGGTCGCTCGTCATGCGGGACTGTCGTTCAGTCCTACCATCCATGAGGCGCGGCACACATTTTCGACGACGGTTACGCTTTCGCAGGGCGTACCGTTGGAGACGGTCAGCAAAATGTTAGGGCACAAGCATATCACCACTACCCAGATATACGCCAAAATCACGAACGATAAAATTGGCCGCGATATGGATGTGTTGAGCGAGAAGATAGCCGACAAATTCAGGATGGCGCAATAGTTCGATCTTAAGAATCATTCGAAAGAGAGGCTCAGATACATGTCTGAGCCTCTTTTTCGAATGCCTTATCTCGCAATGCTTATTCTTTGGGAGGATAGTTCAAAGGTGCAAAGAACTCACCGAGGGTGAGTTTATATAAGGTACAAAGTTTTAATATGGAGGATAAAGTGGGTGTAGAATCTCCCGTTTCATATCGTGAAACATCCAAATGTGTGAACTCGATAACATCCTCTTGGGAGTAGCCGTGTTCTTTGCGGAGTTGTTGCATTCGCTCGACCAGCAATTTTTGAAACGTGCTATCTTTATATTTGGTTATCTTCTTTCCCACGATTGCAAAAGAAGACCCAACTAAGTATTTTTATACACGTGAATTAACGTGCATTCGGATATTTTTATATATTTGCAAATAGTACCTCAAAACTAAATGTTGAAATTATGCTACCTTTGCAATCGCATGACTCGGCATAGACCGACGGACATAACACATAAAGGGTAAACAACTCTTTATACCTCATTGCAAACTTGGGACCCTCGGAAGAGGTTGTTTGATCTGGGTATAACGGTTGTCAGTCCATGTTATGTCCTGCTCGTTTCCACGAGCGGGACTGACTTGGGCGCAGGACAGCTTCCGGATCAAGGTTCCCAAGACCTGCAATGAGGGGCTGACACCGCGCCCCTTTTTTATTTCTGACGGGCGCATTCATCGAATCTCCATTCGAAAGGTTATGAAGTCCGGCGCGTCCCGTATCTCCAAACACATATCGTTTCTTTCCGTCGTCCGTTGGGGCGACGGCAGGGACGTGCGCGTCGTGACGGAACGGGGAACGGCCCTCTCTCCAAGGCCGGATCATTTACGACTGAATCGGGAAGGTTCTGGAACGATGCCTTGCTGCAAACGAGTGAGTGAACGTTTGTGGAGGGCATCCGCCCACTACACAACCCGGACGGCTTTTCTTTCACAGGAAAAGCACGTCCGGGTCCGACGGCCGTGCGTCTCTACCGACCGTGGTCCGGAAAACATCGGAGCCTCCGCGGTTCCCGAAATATGGGAAGGCAAACACTGGGAAATGCGGCTCCGACACCCGCGAGAGGGTCGTTCCTTTCCTTATCCGAATCCCGACAATCCATTTATCCGGAGTGCGGCGGCGATGCCGGCCGGTTATAAAGTCCGTTCCGCCGCACTCCTTTCTCCGCCGCTTGCTGAATTATGAATCTTACGTCCAAGACTCGGCCCCCTTCCTCCTTGCCGTTCCCGGTCGATCCGCAGCGGACGGTCTGTTTCAGCGGCTACCGCATCGGCAAGATGCCGGGGGTGGCCGAGGGGTGCGATCCCGACGAGGTGCAACGGGTCGTGCGGAAGCGGTGCACGTGGATCGTCGAGCGCCTGTGCGAACGGGGCTACGACACGTTCGTCAGCGGCATGGCCACCGGGTTCGACCTTTGGGCGGCCGAGGCAGTGCTCTCCGTGCGGCGGGACCGCCCCGGCATCCGGCTGCTCGCTTTCGTTCCCTACCGCGAACAGGCGAGGGCCTACGATCCTGTCTCTCTGAGGTCGTACACCGAAATATTGTCGCAGGCCGACTATGTGCACTGCCTGAGCGAGCGCTATACCCGAAACTGTTGTCTCGACCGGAACGTGGCGATGCTCGACCATAGCTCGGTGCTCGTCTGCTACTACGACGGACGTCCCGGCGGGACCCGCTACACGGTCTCGCGCGCCCTCGACCGCGGGATGACGGTCATCGACCTCTGCTGCAACCGGAGCGCACAGCCCTACAACCTTCATGCGGACCCGGAATGGATCGAAGGAGTGAGGGCCATCCGGTGAGAGCGGGACGGACGAAAGGCGGAGGACGGTGGAACGGCTGGCCGGGAAGCAGGTGCGATTCGAGTGTACGGATTATCGGAAGTTTTTATATCGAGTATATTGCGACGTATGATAAAAAAGCCTCGATACGGCTTTTTACCTTCCGCGAGGTTTATCCCGGCAACACGAATCAATCACTTAAAAACAACGATGTATGAGGACAATGACTTTGGACGCTCTTACGCGGAGCGTCGTGACGGTGGGAACGGTCATGCTTTTTATGGCTTGCAGCAAGGAGAATAACGTGGAAACGAAAGGAGACGACGGAGCAGACGGTGTTATTCCTTATGTGGAAACTTTGATAGCGAGTTATACCGATGCACCTGCGTCTTCCGACCGAATCGAAGTTATGGCCGATTGTGCGTCGGCGGTAGATTGGCAAAATGTTCTTTTATGTTTATGGCCCAAAGGCGATGAAGATGACGGTCTTATCCATCCGTTATGGGGCGATTCGTTCAAAGAAGAAGAGTTACACTATGCTAACAAATTCGATTCGCTGGCCAAAGCGCACAACGATCATGGGTACAATCGCCAAACATTGACAATCGTGATGGGTTGCCTGTACCGTCGGACGACGGGCCTTCATGTGGTATCGGACACCGATTATGACGCGCAGCATCCGGCGGGCACTTATCTGGACGATATTGTGACGGTGAGCTTCAAATCCGCCGAGGATTATCTGAAAACGGGTTATACATCGCTCAAAGATTATTTAGGTAAGACGACCGGGCCGGATTATTCTTACGAAGGTTTACCCGTATACAACCTGAATCTAAGAGAAAAACTATCCGAGTTCAACGAAATTCAGCGGAAACTGATTCGCTTTGAATTTAGATTCAGATTTACCAAAGCCCCGGACCGGACGGACACGCACCGTTTCACGATCGTCTACACGAACGAGGACGGTGTGGAGCTGACCGGAACGACCGAGCCGGTTACGGTGCGTCGATAAATGCGGTAAAGGAGCGACCGCCGGTCGATACAGACGACAAGGCGGGGACGGCATCGGCCGTCCCCGCCTTACTGTTTTTCTACCGTTTTCCGGCAGGTCGGAGGTTGCGTTCGAGAATTTCCCTGATTCCCTTTTCGGGATAGAGGAATACGCGGCCGCTGACGGCTGTGTAGGCGATTTGCCGTGTATCGCGCAACGTCTGAAGCGTCCGGGGCGAGAGGTGCAGATACTCGCACACTTCATATCCGTTCAGGTAGCGTTCGTTTCCGATCGCGGGTACGTGGTGCGCCTCGGCTTTGCGCAGGGCCCGTTCGATTCGGTCCAGCGACGCGCGTGCATTCCGCACTTCGTCGCTCTCGGCAGTCAAATAGTCCAATGGCATGATTTAGGCTTTCGTGGAACGAGAGATGGGATGTACCGCAGGACGCCGTGCGGTCTTCGCTTCGAGAAAGGCTTCGACGTCGCTTATGCGGTAGAAATACTCTCCCCCGATACGGGAGAACGGCAAAAGGCCTTTTTCCCGGTAAGACTGCAACGTGCGTTTGGCGATGTCGAGCGCCCGGCAGACATCCTGCGAGTCGATTCAGCCGTCCTGTGCGTCCGGATCGTACATTTCCTCCACTCGAAGGGCCGTCGCCGCGAGGGATTCCAGTTTTGCGACGAGCGAAGTCCATACCCGCTCGTCGATGCAGATGACATTCATAATGACGAAATTTTGAAAAGTGAGTCGTTAGGGCTTGCGCCCGAAATTTTGTCGGATCGGTCCGTTTCCGCCGGGGCGGGCCGCTTGCCGGCGGAGTTTCTGCCCGGTCGGCAAGATAAGCGAAAAAATCGTCCCTTTTTCCGGTTCTCGGCGGCAGGCCGCTCCGGGCCGCCGTGGACCGTCCATGAGGCAAGGTACGGCCCGAATCCCGGAATCCTTCGCCCTGTCCGGCGTTGTCCGCTATTGTCCGGGGTTCCTCTGACGACAAGAATCTACCCGCGAAAGAAAAACGATTTCCCCGCATGGCCGTCGAAAGAGGCGCCTGTCGGTCTTCGGTCGTCCCGAACGACGTTTTACGAACGGTCCGCCCCTCACCCGCTGCGGAACACCTTTCCGGGACGTCGGTTCGGCAACGGACGGCAAAAAGGCCCATGCGGCTTTCGGGACACAACAATCCGTCCCGTACGAACGTATCTTTGTCGATACTCGAAATTCATACGCATGACAACGACTTATCGCCTTTGCGTCGGGGCGTTTCGCCTTCCGGCATGAACGGACTTTCGGTGCCTGCACCTCGGTCCCCTCCATCTCGTTTTTTCCTTTGCAGTTCCTCGCCCCCTTCGTTCTCTTCGGGGCGGGAGCACCGACGCCCGGCATCCCGCTCTCGCCGTCCCGTCCCTCCGCCGACTCTGCGCGGCGGGGCATCCGGGATCGCTTCGGCGTGCCGCCATCGGGGCTGTCGCCCCGGCCTCGGAGGCTCCCGAAAACGGATGAAGCAAGGTTGTACCCGGAGGCCCTCGAAACCTCCTGCCGTCGGCTTCGAGGACACTTCCGGGCAACCTTGCCCTGCGGGGCTGTCCCGTCCGTCGCGCTCCCTACGGTCGCACGACGAACCATCCCCCGCTCCCGTCGGTCGCAGGGGATTCGGGACTCTCGGCGTCTGCGACGCCGGCGGACGGCTCCCGTCGGTCGCCTGCCCGCAAAGGCGGGTATGAACACTGCCGCTTTGTTTCACTGCCAAACTTCGGAAGTTATGGAAACAGATAAGAACAAGGGCGGCAGACCGCCCAAATTATCTGCCGAGAAACGCTCCGAGGAAGTCAAATTCCACGTCACGCCGGACGTAAAGCGCCGACTGCAAGACGAGGCAAAAACATCGGGTGTCGATCTGGCGACCTACTGCCGCGAAAAGGTGCTCACCGGACGGCCGCCCCGGCGTATCCCGCCCGAAGTGCTGGCTGCCGTAGCCGAACTCGCCCGGCAGGGAAACAACCTGAACCAATTGGCTCGGATCGCCAATACGAAGAAAAGCACCCTGCCGGTCGCAGCCCGGTTGAATAAGCTGTTGATGTTTTACGAAGAATTGGCCGGACGAATCCGGAGGTATTTTCAAAACGACAGGACGAATGATCGGTAAAATCGTAACGGGTAAGAGTTTCAAAGGCGCGGTCGAATACGCGATGAACAAACCGGGCGCTCGGTTGCTCGCCTGCGACGGCGTGGACGCGACCGATGCGCGGAGCGTGACGCGCAGCTTTAATTTTCAACGCAAGGCCCGGCCCGAAAAGGAATATGTGGTAGGGCACGTTTCGTTGTCGTTCCACAAGGACGACACACCGAAGTTGACCGATGAGACGATGATCCGGCTGGCGGAGGAGTATATGCGCCGGATGGGAATCACCGACACGCAGTATATCGTGGTACGCCATACCGACACCGAACACTCCCATTTGCATATCGTTTACAACCGGGTCAGGTACGACGCCAAGCTGGTGCGGAGCCACAACGAACGAATCCGCAACGTTGCGGTCTGCAAGGCCGTCAAGCAGCAGTACGGCCTGACGTTCTCCGAAGGCAAGAAAAATGTAAAGACCGAACGGCTGCATGGTCCCGATAAAGTGAAGTACGTCGTTTACGAGGCGATCGAAGAGGCGTTGCCCTGCTGTCTTTCCCTTACGGCGTTGGCCGACGAACTGAAACGGCAGGGAATCGCAACGACATTCGTACACCGGGGCGGCGATTCCGAAAAAGAGGTGCAGGGACTGACCTTCACAAAAGACGCGATCACGTTCAAAGCCTCG
The DNA here is from genome assembly GCA_900549685.1 of uncultured Alistipes sp. Taxonomy (GTDB): domain Bacteria; phylum Bacteroidota; class Bacteroidia; order Bacteroidales; family Rikenellaceae; genus Alistipes_A. The sequence continues at coordinate 1,580 of UROX01000086.1, read as the reverse complement.
CAGGTAGACCGGAAATTCAGTTACGGGAACCTGTGCAAAAGCATCGAAGCGAACCGGATGGAGGCCGAGGCCGCAGTACGGCAAGCGGAGAAACAGAGGCGGCGGGAACAGTCCGACGAACGGAAACGACAACGACGGAGGGAAGCCGCCCGGCTGCGCAAAGAGGAACGAGCCCGGCAAAAAGAGATAGCGTTTCAGAAGATGTGGCGGGAGTTCATCGGCGAAGAAATCGGTCGGGGGCCGGATGCCGTCGCTCGGCAGAACGGACGAATCCGCCGGGCGGGAGAAGAACGGACCGGAAGAAACGCGGCAAACGAATGCCCAGAGGGAACCGTCTCCCGATCCCCGGCAGCCCCGCAAAAGAAAAGTAACGGGATCCGCCCGGCCATGCCCTCAAACGGGTCGGCAACCGAACGATCCCGCGAACGCATCGACGAAATCCGGGGCCGGAGACTTTCGCCGCAGGAGCAAACGCAGCTATATTCCCCGCAAGGCCTTACGCTCACCTATCGCAAGGGGAATATCGCATACACCCGACTGTACCGTCCGATCAGGCCGGAGGGCGGTCCCGACATCCTGACCGAACACACCGTCTCGGAGCGTCGCATCGACACGAATCCGGTCCTTTACGGCATACGCCTGAGCGACGAACAGCTACGCAAGATCGGCGAGGGCGAGTACATCCGTCTGGAAAATATGAAGCGAGAGGACGGGACGCTGTTTTCGGGATACGTCGTCATGGACGATCGTTTTAGAGCGAGTTGGATATTCCGACAGCCGCCCGACAGGATAGTCAAAGAGGATAAGTTCTATATCCGCGAAATGGATAAGCTGTTGGCCGATCACGGTTATGTGGTGCGGGCGAAGGTCAGGTTCTGGAGCCCGACGCAACCCGAATCGCGGCAATACTTCTGGAAGGATAAATACGGTCTGTACGACTGTTCCTATGACGATCCGCGTCTGCCCAAACCGCCGCGGCAGGAGATTCGGGTACCCTCCGCGCCTCCCCTAAAGAAGTCGAAGGGGCCCAAGCTCTAACGGCAAAAGAAAAACAACGGAGAGAAATGTTCCGGCGGTACGTCGGGCCCTTTCCACCCGACCGCAAAGGTATCGATTCGGAGAACGCGATGCAAGGCTATACGGAGCGCCCTGTCGGGCGGCCTTGCATCCCGTCCCCCGAATCATAGGCTGGTCGCTATCGGGTGGCAAAGGAGGTGGTGGGTGGATTGGTGAGTGGGCAGTAAAGGTGCCGAAAGCAAAACATACAATGAAATGAAATTTTATTTGCTTTTTCCCAATCGCCTAACTAATTTTATACCAGATATTTGGAAGCATACGCCTTAGTGTGCGCAGAAAAACAGAACCGTTGCCAAGTGGTTATCTTGTTTTTAAATGACTGCAAGTCATTATATTTCAAATTATTGTAAAAAATTAGTGTTGATCAACATGAATTTTACGCCTAATAAATCCATTACCCCTAACGTTATATCAGAGAAGTCTTCTGTGTATTTCGTTGAACAACTTTTTTTAGGCTCAGAGGCAAATCCCTATTTATCGGAGAATGATAAAACGCCAAATTA
>UROX01000085.1 GCA_900549685.1 uncultured Alistipes sp. | reverse complement strand
AAGATACTATCACACAATAAAATTATATTTATCTCCTATATTTTCTGGAGGATAGCGATAAACTCATCATTCGTAATGTCTAGCTCCGGCTCTTTGTAATTGACATAATCCTCAAAATAGTCGCTGGCGATATCGGCTACGATCTCCCCTCCGTCCAAGCCATACGAGGAAACTAGTTTCTCCACCCGGTTACGTATCTGGCGAATCACCTGTAAACGATCCTCATAACGATCTGGCTTCTCCTGATCAGTGACGTGCTCATTCCGGGCGATCAAGTAAACTACCGTATAAAATTTCTCCATGCTCCCGAAAACAGGGACAAACAAGGATTTCTTCTCCTCGGGCAGATCTGCCAAAAACTGTTGTATCTTTGTCATAACTCTTACTCTTTTACCTAATAAAAAAAACAATATACTTTTTGTTCTAAAACAATATACTTTCGTGTGTAAAAGTATATTGTTTCGACAACAAAAGTATATTGTTCTTCTCGAGTCTGTTAAATGATAGAATTCTTCTTCGTAAAGTCCAAAATCTCATCAATATAGCCAAAAGCCAATCCTGTTACCGTATCCGCGCAGCCGTAATAGATAGCGATACGTTTCGTCTCCGGATCATGCAAGGCGGCACAGGGAAAGACTACGTTCGGAACGTCTCCCATGCACTCGTAATCCTTTTGCGGGGACAACAAATAAGGTCCGGAGCGGAATTTCACTTTCCAAGGTTGCTCCAAATCCAAGATAGCGGAACCGAAGCTATACACATACCCGTTGCAAGAACGAAGCACGCCGTGGTAAATCAATAACCAGCCTTCGGAAGTCTCGATAGGGATAGGGCCCGCACCGATCTTCGTACACTGCCAAGCGCTATCCTCGAACGCAGCCGGAGACATCACGTGGCGATGTTTACCCCAGAAACACATATCCGGCGACGCGCTATAGAATATATCGCCGAACGGAGTATGACCGTTGTCGCTCGGACGGCTTAACATGGCGAAGTTTCCGTTAATCTTACGAGGGAACATCACGCCATTACGGTTGAAAGGCAGATAAGCGTTCTCCAGCTGATGGAAGGTCTCGAAATCGAACGTGTAAGCCACGCCGATCGTCGGGCCATGATAACCGTTACACCAAGTCACATAGTAACGATCCTCGATAAAACATACACGGGGGTCGTAGGCGTAAACGAACTCGCCGATCTCCTTGTCATCACACTCAAACTCGAGTTTTGTCTCAGAGATACTCCAATGAATGGCATCCGCGCTAAAACCTACGTGCAAACGCATCCGGCGATTCGTATCGTCGCAACGGAACACACCGGCATAACCACCTTTGAAAGGGACAACAGCACTGTTGAACACACTGTTCGATGTCGGGAGGATATCACGAGGAATCACCGGGTTCTTCGAATATCTCCACAATACTTCTTTGCTACCCTCGGGACGATCTTCCCAAGGCATATCTGGCAGCGGAGCGCCTACGATTTTCAAATTATCCATAACTAATCCTATTAAAATATTACTATACTAACTTATTACCTTTATCGTCATACGTGAACGGTACGAAATAGGCTACCAAGAATGAAGGGATCATCGCCAGCAAGGTCACGATAAAGAAATACTTATAACCTAGCCAGTCACTCACGAAACCGCTCATCATTCCCGGAAGCATCACGCCAAGGTTCATGATACCCGAGGCGAAGGCATAATGCGCCATCTGATGCTTGCCCGGCGCTACCTGTTGCATCATGAACAGCATCAAGCCCACGAAACCGAATCCATAGCCAAAATACTCGAATACGATGGCAGAAGCGATAATGAGACCATTATCCGGCTGGATGCAGGCCAAGAACGTGTATACCAAGAACGGTATGTTGAAACAACAACAAAGCGTAAACAATACCTTTCGCAGTCCCTTGGCCGAGATATAATATCCGCCGAGCAAAGAGCCCAGCACGAACGCCGCCGCTCCAAACGTACCATAATACAAACCGATCTCTTGCTCCGTTAGTCCTAATCCTTGATCGGCTACCGGAGCTTTCAAGAACAAAGGTACGATCTTTATCACGAAACCCTCGGCAAAACGATACAATATGATGAAACAGATATACCACACGATATACTTCTTCGTAAAGAACTCCTTGAAGACCAGCCATAGCTCAGCCATACTTTCCTTCAACGAATGTTCTCCGGTAGCGGCTTTCCCACCCGAAGGCAACATCTTCATATGATAAAAACCAAGCAGGATCATGATCGTACCGCAAAGCAGCATAACGATCATCCAAGCGTATATCACGGCCTCTTTCTCCAATCCTATCCCGGTAAAATATTGCATCATATAACCCGCCAGATAAACCAGACCACCCGTGGCTACGATCTTCGCCAAATTGTAAAACGCACCTTGCCAACCGATATATTTGGCTTGATCCTCCGGCGAGAGCTCTTTCATATAAACGCCATCCGTTGCCACGTCATGCGTAGCCCCGCTAAGCGCTATAATACCTAATAATGCGATAGATAGAGCAAAGAAACTCGGCAAGTTTAACGCCAAGGCCACTAAACCGAATAAGCAACCGGATAACAACTGGGTCAATACGACAAAGAATTTCTTAGTACGATACATTTCCAAAAACGGGCTCCATAAAGGCTTTAAGGTCCAAGGTAACATGATAACCGAGGTCCATAACGCAATCTGGGCATCCGATATATCCAATCCCTTAAACATGAGTACGGTAACCATGTTCAGCACTACAAAAGGCAATCCCATAGCAAAATAGACACTAGGGACCCAAGTTACAGGGTTTCGACGTTTAGTAGCATTCGTGTTTTTCTCTTCCATGCTTTATTTAGAATTTAGGTGTACAAATATAATTAATAATCCGGATATATCTTTAATCGATCGGACAAATAGAGGAGATCATCCCGAAGGTAGCGTTATCATTCAAATCCCAGACCATCTTTCCGGCTCCGTTTATCTCGATCAACTGCGGGTAATGTCCTTTCGCAGCCTCTCCGTCATGGCCTTGCCAGTTACAGATATACAAACCACCGTCCCGTTTAGGGAGCAACTGGGCAACAAAGAAAAGCTGGGCTCCCTCGATATCGTTCGCATTCACCTTGCGAACGATATCTCCGGTCTCGAAATTCAGCTCTATGAAGCAATGGGCATCACCGCAAGCGACCAGATAATTACAGTTATCCAACGCAGCCACGCTAAACGGGTTACCGTCTACTTTCACGCTTTTCAGCAATTGACCGGACGGGGATATTTCCCGGATCTCGGAGGTAGCGAACAAGGGCACTAAATAATTGCCCTGCTTATTTTTGTTTACTTGACGGAATTGGGCATGGCTCTGCAAGTGCTCGGCGGCTGGTGGGTCATCAACCGGGCGATCCGCAGGTAGACATCTGTTCTTTTCCCCTACATTCCGGCCGCCCTTCCGAAAGAACGGGCGGCCGGATTTTTTTCGTGCGGGAGGAAACGCCCCCTTCCCTCTTTTGTTTTCCGCTTCCGGAACGAAAAGGTACCGCAAATCCGGAACCGACACCCGCATACCGGCCCCGTTTCAGAACGGGATGCCGTAATCGTGCTTGATCTCGTCCATCACGAACGTACTGGTCAGCGATCCCAGGCTTTCGATCCGTCCCAGCACGTTGAGCGTGAACTCCTGATAGTATTTCATATCCGGCGCATGGATTTTGAGCAGATAATCGTATTCACCCGAAACGTTGTAGCATTCGGTCACTTCGGGAATCCGCCGGATAGTTTCCGCAAAGGCGGAGGCTATATCGTAATTGAGGCGCCGCAGCTTCACGCTGCAAAAAACGACGAAGCCCCGGTTGAGTTTTTCCGCATCCAGCACGGCGACATAACGTCTGATATACCCCTCGTTTTCGAGCCGTTTGAGACGTTCGAAGACCGGAGTGGTCGAGAGATGGACCCGCGCAGCGAGCTCTTTGGTCGTCAGTCGGGAATTTTCCTGCAGAATGCGGAGAATCTGCAAATCTTTTCGGTCGAGAGTGTCCATAGAATAAAATTCTTTCCGAAGGCATTTTCACGGACGCCATCCGGTCATCCGTTCCAACACAAGATCAAAATTAGACATATTTTCCATATTTACAGATATCCTTGTTTTATTTTTCCACACCGGATAGTTTTGCAGGAAAATAATCGAACAACAAACAAAATCGACCGAATATGGAAAGAAAAAACTTACGCTTCGAGACATTGCAGATCCACGTAGGACAGGAACAGCCCGATCCGGCCACCGACGCCCGGGCCGTACCGATCTACCAGACGACCTCCTACGTCTTTCGCAACTCGGCCCATGCGGCGGCCCGTTTCGGGCTGACCGATGCAGGCAACATCTACGGACGGCTGACCAACTCCACACAGGGCGTCTTCGAAGAGCGCGTGGCCGCACTGGAAGGCGGCGTCGCCGGACTCGCCGTCGCATCGGGCGCGGCAGCCATCACCTACGCCTTCGAGAACATCACCCGCTCGGGCGATCACATCGTGGCAGCCGAAACCATTTACGGAGGAACGTACAACCTGCTGGCGCACACGCTTCCCGCCTACGGCGTGACGGCTTCGTTCGTCGATCCTTCCGACCTGTCCAACTTCGAGCGGGCGATCCGCCCCGAGACCAAAGCGCTGTTCATCGAGACCCTGGGCAACCCCAACTCGAACATCATCGACATCGAAGCCGTCGCGGCGATCGCCCACCGGCACGGTATTCCGCTGATCGTCGATAACACGTTCGGCACGCCCTATCTGATCCGCCCCATCGAATACGGAGCCGACATCGTCGTACATTCGGCGACGAAATTCATCGGCGGGCACGGTTCGTCGCTGGGCGGCGTCATCGTGGACTCGGGCAAGTTCGACTGGAAGGCTTCCGGCAAATTTCCCCAGCTCACCGAACCCGACCCGAGCTATCACGGCGTACGCTTCGTCGAAGCAGCCGGAGCGGCGGCCTATGTCGTCCGCATACGGGCCACGCTGCTGCGCGACACGGGCGCTGCGATCAGTCCGTTCAACGCATTCATTCTGTTACAGGGACTCGAAACGCTCTCGCTGCGCGTAGAACGACACGTCGCCAATGCGCTCAGGGTGGTGGATTTCCTCAAAAGCCGTCCCGAAGTGGTGCGGGTCAATCATCCCGCACTGGCCGATCATCCCGACCATGCGCTCTACGAACGCTATTTCCCGAACGGAGCCGGATCGATTTTCACGTTCGAAATCCGGGGCGGCGTCGAAGAGGCGCACCGGTTCATCGACAGCCTAGAGATTTTCTCGCTGCTGGCCAACGTGGCCGACGTTAAATCGCTGGTCATCCATCCGGCAACGACGACGCACTCCCAGCTCGACGAAGAGGAACTGCGCAGACAGGGCATCGCTCCCGGAACCATACGCCTGTCCATCGGTACGGAACACATCGACGACCTGCTGGACGATCTGACACAGGCTTTCGAGAAAATCGGAGCCTAAGAAACGGAAAACAAAAACCCGAAACGAATCCGCAGCGGCCGCAGCGAAATTCGCCGGTCGTTCCGAGAGCTGCCGGGAGCGCCCGCCGCGACCGGAAACGCGACTGCGGACGCTGCGATTCGAAAAAACGATTTCGACCATGACGAAAATTGCGAAAAAACTGACCGACCTGATCGGCAATACTCCCCTTCTGGAACTCGGAGCCTACGGCCGTATACACGCACTGCGCGGCCGCCTGCTCGGCAAACTGGAATATTTCAACCCGCTGGGAAGCGTCAAAGAGCGGATCGCCCTGGCGATGATCGAAGACGCCGAACAGAAAGGCCTCCTCGCGCCCGGAGCCACGATCATCGAACCCACCAGCGGCAACACGGGCATCGGACTGGCCGGTGTCGCGGCGATCAAAGGATACAAACTGATCCTGACGATGCCCGACACGATGAGCCTGGAGCGCCGCAGCCTGCTCAAGGCCCTCGGCGCACGGCTGGAGCTGACGCCCGGAGCCGAAGGCATGAAAGGCGCCGTCGCCCGGGCCGAAGCACTCGGCAACGAGATCGCAGATTCGGTCATCCTGCAACAGTTCTCCAATCCGGCCAATCCCCGCATCCACGAAAAGACGACCGCCGAAGAGATCTGGCGCGACACGGACGGACAGGTCGATATACTGGTCGCCGGCGTGGGCACGGGCGGAACGATCAGCGGCACCGGCCGGCGGCTCAAGGAACTGAAGCCGGATGTGCGGGTGTTCGCCGTCGAACCGGACGCCTCGCCCGTCCTGTCGGGAGGCAAACCGGGACCGCACAAGATACAGGGGATCGGCGCCGGCTTCGTGCCCGCCAACTTCGACGCGTCGGTCGTGGACGGCATCGTCAGGGTCGGTAACGACGATGCAATCCGGACCGGACGGCAGCTGGCCACGACCGAAGGCCTGCTCGTCGGCATATCGTCGGCTGCCGCCGTCCACGCCGCGGCAGAGATTGCCCGGCAACCGGAAAATGCGGACAAAAACATCGTCGTCATTCTGCCCGACACGGGCGAACGCTACCTGTCCACCGTACTGTATGCATTCGACGAATACCCGCTTTAGCCCGTAAACGAAACGGCTGGAGGGCGGAACACAGTGCGTGTTCCGCCCTCCAGCCGTTTCTGCGGCACCCGCACCCGACATTACTCGACGGCCAGCCAGCCGGTGTTCCATCCCTCGAGCGAGGGAACGACGACGATCGCATCCGAACCCTCGTACCGGACCGAAAGCACCCGATCTTTCCGTCCCGCCTGTTTCCAGACGAACACGGGATCGGACTCCGGAGAACATCCTCGAAGACGGAGCCGGACGGAATCCTGAGGCGAAATGCTGCAATTGAGCAGCATCACCGACCGCAGCCGTCCCGCAGAATCCACCCTCGGCACGACGGCAGCCTGCGCCATCGTCTCCATCACGACCGGAAGCCGGTCTTCAGCTACCCAATCCGCAAGACGCAGCAGCTCGAGCCGCTGCGCATCGCTCCGGTCGGCGTTGTACGCCTCGACGACTGCGACCCGGCCGCCGCCGTCGGCCCCCAGACACCGCACGGCAGACAAGCCGTCCGGAACGGGAATCTCATGCAACAACGTATCGATTTTTCTGCGGCGCACCCAGTCCCACGCCGCCCGGTCGAGCAGAATGCCCCGCGTGCGGAAAAGACGCACGGCCTCGTCCCGGCCGAGTCCTTCGACGGCAAGGTTGTCCATCATCAGTACCGAGGAACGATGACCGTCGGGACAGAAAGGCAGCCCCAGCGGTATCAATCCGAACACATAATCGCCCGCAACCGTCGTACTCCATCCCCACGAGGATTCTCCCGCCTCCATGTCGCGCAGCACATGATCGGGTCCGATATAGGGGTCGATACCGCCCGGTTCGGTTCCCCGGTTGAACGCCGCATATTCTTCGAGATAGGGGCGCCACTCGGACAGAGCTTTCAGGTAATTGTCGGCATACCAGTCCATAGGCTCCGAAGCGGCACACAGAATCGCATAGGAGAGCTGCGTAGCGCCCATCGCCAGATAGAGGTGCGACTCCACGCAAAGGCCGTGAGCCGACTTGCCGGTGGCACAATGCCGGTACCCCTCGACTTCCGCAGCGATTTCCGTGACGGAAGGCTTCAGCCGCCTGATCTGGCGGGCCATATCGTATCCTTTCACAAGCATTTCGCGGGGAGCATGGTCGTTGTAGAACCCGTTACCGGGACGCGAGGCCGGCGCCAGCCCCGTCTCCTGCTCCATCGCGTCGAAGATCGGATTCCAGTCCCGTCCCTCCTGCAACTGGCGATGGAAATCGGCATGCTGCAACCCCAACTGCGTGGTCGGGGAAACGTCGTGGACACTGCGGGCGATCGTCCGCGCCACTTCGGCCAGCCCTTCCTGCGAAAAGGCGATCCACCTCCGGCGCAGCTCCCCGTTCCCCTCGTTGCGGTCGAGTGCGGCCGCCAACCGCTCCCGGGTCCAATCGCTGCCATAGAGGGCATTGAACGCCGACAGACAGGTGTCGCAGAAACACGCCTGTTGCGCCGGCGCATGGTGGGTAACGCGCAAATCGTCGTCCAGCCAGACACAGGCCGGATGACAGGCCTCCGCATACATCGCATAGACCCGGCTCAGATAATCGTGGAAAGCTTTCTGCCGCGGACAATGTCCGGTCTGCGCCCGATGTCCCCACGCATCGACCATCGTACCCCAGGTCGGTCTGAGGGCCTCGTTTTCCGTGCCCGATTCGAAATTATCGCCGTGCCCGACTGTAATGCCCTGTATCGAGACCTCGACGCCGAGCGCCCGCATCCGTTCGGCGGCACGGGCCATGGCCTGCGCCGAGCGCCGGTGCGCCTCTTCGGACAACGTTTCGAACTCCATGCAGAACCACACCTCGTCGCAGGCGTCCGGATATTTCTCGACGGCGGTCAGTAACTCTTCCAGCAACAGCGTATCGTTGTGATGGTCGGGCCACAGCCGTACGATCATCTTGAATTCGGAATCGGCCGTGTCTCCGGTTTTCGGCGACCGGCAGGCGGCCAGCGACAACAGGCTCAACAGGCAGCACCCAATCGTTTTGCAGTTCATCGTTTCTTCATTTTTAAATTAAGGCTCGTATGCGAAATTACATCGACCGGCTCTCTTCCGCCGAGATCCGTCGAAAAAAACGGATGGGGACACCTCGTCCCCACCCCCATTATTCCTTTATCCGAACAGATCGTCGAGCACCTTCGCCAGCCGATAGCCCGCTTTGAGGATCTGCCGTTCGACCAAAGGCGCGGTCTCGTTGATGAAGTCCCGTCCCAGCTCGCTGCCCGGAGGGGCCATCTCGTAAATACCGCGGCAATCGACGGCTGTCTCATGGAACCAGTCGCGGGGCGTACCGGCCATGATCTCGCGCTTCTCCTTCTTCGAACAACGATCCAGCTGCTGCTGCCACTCGGTATAGTACCATCTGTGCTGCGCCTCGATGATCCCCGAATCCCATACGCTGTGGTACATGCGTTTTTTGCCGTTGAATATAACCTCGTACCACAGTTCCGTATCGGGAAACCCGACGTGGCAGGGACAGTGCATGTCGCCGACCAGATGGATCACGTAACGGAGGTTGGCCGCGACCGTCGAGTCGTCCGCATGCCGGTAGTCGCGTAGCGTCGCGATGGCGTTCTCCAGCTCGCACACCGCATCGCCCCGGGGAGAGCGCACCTCGTCGGTATAGCGCATATCCTTATCGACGGCGGCCATATGCCAATAGGTCGTGTGTTCGTAGCCCGGCGACCGCCGATACTGGTCCATCCATGAAGCATAGTAAACGATCGAGTGTCCCAGATAGCGTTCCACCCTCTTTTTCGCTTTCACAGACAGATTGCACTCGGCGATATAGGCCACCGCATCGTGCCCTACTCCGCCCCATCCGTACATTTCCGTCGCCAGTCCGACGGCGATCGTCAGCACGACCGCCCGTATCATACGGCTCGTTTTCATCGTCATTCGATTTTCGGATTAATGATAGCCCGAAGATAGAAAATTCCGGCGACAAATCGTTCGTTTCTGTCGCAAATCGATCCGCGACAGACTGCTCCGCTTCGCACCGCCGACCGTTCCTCCGACGCAAAAATACGTCGCGTCGCCGATTCCGAAACGCTCCGATCTGTCCGTCGGCACGCACGGTCACGAACCGCTCCCGACAAAAATTCGAAACGGCGACCGGAAAAAGCCATCGAAATCTACGGCAAACAAGGACCTCCGACAGCCAGGCCCGTAAATATGGAATACGATTTGCTCGACAAATTTCCGGAGCGTCTCGGCAAGTTCCCGGATAACGCATGCAGGAAAGCGTGCAGAGACGATTCCCCGAAAAAATCGAGCGTATGAATACTTTCAAAAACATTCTGATGATACTCGGCGGCATCGGCCTGATCCTTCTGCTCTGCCTGCTTTTCTTCGGCATCAAAGTGCTGGGAGCCGTATTCGCATGGATTTTCGGCTTTTTCGCCGTGATTTTCCTGATCGGCTGGGCCATCTACATGGCAGGAAAGGCACGAGGCCGCCGCATCGCCGAAAAAAATCGGGAGTAAAAAGGATGGGGACATGCTTTCACGCACCGACGTCTTCCGAGTACGTCCGTCGAAACCAGCAACGGACGCAACCGGATATGTTCGTCGATACCCGACGTTTCACGGACCGGGACATTCCCGGCATGATGATGGGCAAAAATTCCGGATACCTGCCGGACCGACACTTCGGGCAATCCCTGGCGGACAGACATCTCCACGAACACGAGTTCGTGCCATATTTTCTCCGCTACCCGGCACGGCTGTCCGCCCCGGTTCGCCCGGTCGATATAGCGTCTTTTTTCACGGAAACGGATAGAAACAGTGCCGCACAAAAAAATTTGTGCGGCACTTCTCCCGGACGGAAACGACTATTTCTTCGTCGTTTTCTTGGTTGCGGCATATACGAAGTGCTCGTCGTCGCGTTTGGCCTCGCCCTCTTCGGTCTGATGCTCGACGCGGAAATGTCCGCC
>UROX01000084.1 GCA_900549685.1 uncultured Alistipes sp. | reverse complement strand
ATTCGGCCGCCGGCCGGTAGCGGAGCAGCAGCGATCCCGGCCTGTCGTCGATTCGCAGCGTGAGACCCGAAGCAAGTTTCGCGCCGTGGAGCGTGATGACCGATCCGGTGCTCTCGTTGATGATGTCGTAGCTCCGGGCCGGATCGAGTCCCCGGAGCCGGACGTCGATCGTTTCTGCGGTGTTGTCCTTGCGGCGGAAGGCCACGACGATGCCTGTGTCGTCCGAGGGGCGGTGCAGTTGGTAGGCCAGCCAGACATCGTCGCCGGTCAGGTCGCCGAATCCGGTCAGCGGGTAATAGTCTTCGTAGAAGTAGGGGCGCAACTCGCGGTATTTCTCCATCTGGGCCTGCATGTCGGCGATGAGGATCTTGGGATCGAACACGTTCCAGTTCAGCACCATCGCGCTGCTCATAAACGAATGCAGGCTGTAATCGTCCGTCGTATTGAGTCCGATGCCGTGTACCGGCAGGTAGAGGTTCAGGCCGTAGCTGTGGCACTGGCTGCCCACGGCATTGCCTTCGTAGTCGGTCCGCCACAGCGGAATGCTTCTCGACATGGTTTCCAGATCGAGCCTCCGTCCGCCTCCGGCGCAGTTGTCGATCAGCAGATTCGGGAAACGTTCCAGCAGATAGTCCCAGAATTTATAAAGTCCCTCGACGTGGCGGATTTCCCGGATCCCGATCCGGCCGGGAGCGTCGAATGCGTTCCAGAAAGCGCCGGGGTGGATGTTGCAGTCCTGGCGGTAGTAGTCGATACCGTTCTGCTCGATGATGTCGCCGATCTGCCGGCAGACCCATTCGCAGGCTTCCGGATTGCCCAGGTCGAGCAGCGAGATCGGGTTGTCGGGAAATTTGAGCAGCCATTCGGGGTGGTTGCGGTCCAGCCAGCTGCCGCGGTAGACGCGTTCGGGTTCGAACCATACCATGAACTTCGCTCCGATGCGGTGGGCGGCTGCCGACATGTTGCGGAAGCCGTCGGGGAAACGTTCGGGGTCCACTTCCTGCGTGCCGGCCCCTTCGGTATAGTTGGACGGATAGCCCGTACCCGTGGCCCATCCGGCGTCGAGCCAGAAGATGTCGGGTCGGAGACCGAAGTAGCGGAACCGGTCGATGAACGAAAGCGCCTGCGCTTCGGTCAGGCAACTGCTCGGCAGGGCGCACGGAGCGGCGTTGGGGGCGGCGCTGAAGCTGGCGCTCAACAGGTCGGTCACCAGCTCGCCTGCGATGCGGGGCGTGTGGTGGGCGAGCATGAAGCGGCGGAAAGCGTTGTGACCGGCCAGAAAATCTTCGTTCTGCCAGAAGAGCAGGCACACCTGCGGCAGACGGATCGACTCGCCGGGACAGAGGTATGTTTCGAGATGTTCCAGTCCTACGGAACATGAGGCGGCGTCTGCTGCGGGTTGCGAGAATTCGGCACACCAATTTCCTGTCCAGCCGACGGCGATCATCGCGCCGGCCTCGTCGGGCGATTCGAGGTTGTAGAACGGGAACGCCGTGCGGTCCGACGAGCGTCCGCCCTCCGGCGTGAAGTGTTTCGGTTCCGTGCCGAGCGGATCGATGAACGGCCGGAAATCCTGCACGCCCTCCTGATAGTGGCTTCCTTTGGCATGGTGGAGTCTGAACGGGGCTTCGCTCTTCGAGCGGAACGTGAGGTCCATCGCCTTGACTTTTCCGATGGTCGCCGAGTTCGCGTCCGACGTGTTGGTGAAATGCAGCGTCCATTCTACGGCGTCGAAGTCGCGGAAACCCCTGACACGGCATTCGGCCTTGAGTCCGCTCTCCGGATCGAGGTACGAGAACAGGTATTCGACGGTTTGCGGGTCGTTGTCCGGCAGTTTTGTGGCCGAGTATTTCCATTTGCGGATGAAGTCTTCCGACGAGCGTCCGTCGTAGACGAACGAGAACGGAGGCGTTTTGCCTTTGGCGAAGGCTCGGGCGATCCATGTCTCCGCATTCGGTACGTCGTCGATGCGTTGCTTCGACTGGGGCGTGCCCTTCATGGGCATCGACAGCAGTGCTGCGGAGGTCAGCAAGGTCAGGGTCAGGCGGTAAAGATTCATATTTTCTGTTCGAGTTAGGTCATTCGTCGTCGCTCGGTGCGGGCAGGTCCGTACGGCGGTCTCGTTGCCGTTCCGTCGTGCCGAAGACGATGTGGAGTTCTGCGTGCGGAACCATGCCCAGCCGGTGGATACGCCCCCGGACGGAGCCGTCTATCGTGGGACCGGCCGAATCGAATCCCGTGATGCGGATGTCGCGCCGCAGGTCCGCGTTTTCTCCGGCGTCGAGTTTGTACAGCGTTTCTTTGGCGCACCAGACGATGCCGGACGTCAGCATACCGCCCGCTCGGGCGATGATCGCTCTTTCCTCGTCGGTGAGGAACCTCGGTTCCGCGGCAGTGAAATCGCGGTCTCTGCGTTCGATGTCCACGGCGCTGTCCGTCCGTCCGACGATGACGGCCGCGTAGCCTCTCGTGTGGCTGACGCCGATACGGAGACCTTCTCCAATGGCCGGAGCGCCGTCGGGCAGGTAGAACGGTTCGGCATCCGGAACGATTATCCGGAGCGCCGCGTGCCATGCCAGCCACTCCCTGCGGCGGTTCGCTGTCGAGAACCGGGTTGCGGCGGCTGTGCATTCGTCCGCCGTGCAGAATGCCCGAAGTTCGGCTTCGGTCTCGTCGATTTTCCACAGGACGATCGTGCCTTGCGGCAGGTCGAATCGGTCGGAGAGCGGCATGGGTTCGTTTGTTTTCGTCGGATAAAGATACGGAAAAACGCCGGAACCGCAAGGTTCCGGCGTTCGAGTGGGATCGGGAACGGTCTAATATTCGTTCCAGCTTTTGATCTTGATATCCTTTTTGTCCAGCTTGCAGAATGCGGTGATGAACGCGCTGGCCAGCCGGGCGTTGGTAATCAGCGGAATGTTGAAGTCGATGGCGCTGCGCCGAATCGTGTAGTCGTTGCTCAACTCGGTTTTCGACAGGTCCTTGGGGATATTGACCACCAGATCGATCTTCTTTTCCTTGATGTAGGTCAGCGTGTTGGGCTGGTCCGGCTGGTCGGGCCAGTGGAGCACGGTGGCCTGCACGCCGTTTTTGGCAAGGAAGTCGGCCGTTCCCCTTGTCGCGAAGATGTTGTAGCCGCGGCTCTGGAGCGCTTTGGCTGCCGAGAGCATGTCCATCTTCGAACGGGAATCGCCCGTCGAGAGCAGGATGTTCTTTTCGGGGATGGCGTATCCCACGGACATCATCGACTTGAGGATCGCCTCGTGGAACGTTTCGCCGATGCAGCCCACCTCGCCGGTCGAGGCCATCTCGACGCCCAGCACCGGGTCGGCCTTCTGGAGACGGGAGAACGAGAACTGCGGCGCCTTGATGCCCACGTAGTCCAGTTCGAAGGCCGACTTGTGCGGTACGTCGGGTTCGATGCCGAGCATGACCTTCGTGGCGATGTCGATGAAATTCACTTTCAGTACTTTCGATACGAACGGGAAACTCCGCGAGGCACGCAGGTTGCACTCGATGACCTTGATTTCGTTGTCCTTGGCCATGAGCTGCATGTTGAACGGGCCCGATATGTTCAGCATGCGGGCCACCTCGCGGGCAATCTTCTTGATGCGACGCATCGTTTCGACGTACATCTTCTGGGGCGGGAACACCATCGTCGCGTCGCCCGAGTGTACGCCGGCGAATTCGACGTGTTCGGAGATGGCGTAGATCAGTACTTCGCCGTTCTTGGCTACGGCGTCGATTTCGACCTCTTTGGCGTGCTCGATGAATTCGGTCACGACGACCGGGTACTGTTTCGACACGTTGGTGGCCAGCGTGAGGAAGTGTTGCAGCTCGTCGCGGTTCGAAACGACGTTCATCGCCGCCCCCGAAAGCACATAGGAGGGACGGATCAGGACGGGGAAGCCCACTTCATCGACGAATTTGTAGATGTCGTCCATTGTCGTGAGTTCCCGCCAGCGGGGCTGGTCCACGCCGATTTCGTCGAGCATGGCCGAGAACTTGTGGCGGTCTTCGGCATGGTCGATGTCGGTGGCCGACGTACCGAGGATGGGCACGTGCTGCGACTGGAGCCGCATGGCCAGGTTGTTCGGTATCTGACCGCCGGTCGAGACGATCACGCCGCGCGGGATTTCCAGATCGGTGATGTCGAGCACGCGTTCGAGCGTCAGTTCGTCGAAGTAGAGACGGTCGCAGGTGTCGTAGTCCGTCGAGACGGTCTCGGGGTTGTAGTTGATCATCACCGAGCGCAGGCCCTGGCTGCGGATCGTGTTGAGGGCGCTCACGCTGCACCAGTCGAATTCGACCGAGCTGCCGATGCGGTAGGCGCCCGAACCGAGCACGGTCACCGAGCGGTTGTCGTGCGCAAAGTCGATATCGTGCGCCGATCCGTCGTAGGTGACATACAGGTAGTTGGTCATGGCCGGGTATTCGGCTGCCAGCGTGTCGATCTGTTTGACGAAAGGCGTGATGCCGCGCATCTTGCGGTAGCGGCGGATCGTCAGCATGTCGTCCTCGATGTTCCCGGGCGTGCTTTTGGCCACGGTGCGGGCCAGCTGGAAGTCCGAGAATCCGCGCCGTTTGGCTTCGCGGAGCAATTCGTCGGGTACGTGGGTGATGTTGTTGTGCCGTTCTAGTTCGTTCTCGATGCGGATGATGTTCCGGAGTTTCTCGAGGAACCAGCGGTCGATTTTCGTCAGTTCGTGGATGCGTTCGACCGTATATCCGTTTTTCAGCGCATGGGCGATGACGAAGATCCGTTTGTCGGTGGGGTGGGTCAGCGCGGCGTCGATGTCGGCGACTTCGAATTCCTTGTTGGCCACGAAACCGTGCATGCCCTGTCCGATCATGCGGAGACCTTTCTGGATCGCCTCCTCGAAGTTGCGGCCGATGGCCATCACCTCGCCCACGGATTTCATGCTCGATCCCAGTTCGCGCGAGACGCCTTTGAACTTGCCGAGGTCCCAGCGCGGGATTTTGCAGACGATGTAGTCCAGCGCAGGTTCGAAACAGGCCGTTGTGCTTTTGGTGACGTTGTTCTTGAGTTCGTGCAGGCCGTAGCCCAGACCCAGTTTGGCTGCGATGAAGGCCAGCGGATAGCCCGTGGCTTTCGACGCCAGGGCCGAAGAACGGCTCAGTCGGGCGTTCACCTCGATGACGCGGTAGTCCTCCGAGTTGGGGTCGAGGGCATACTGCACGTTGCACTCGCCCACGACGCCGACGTGGCGGATGATCTTGATGGCCAGCTTGCGGAGCTTGTGGTATTCGGCGTTGGAGAGCGTCTGCGACGGGGCCACGACAATGCTTTCGCCGGTGTGGATGCCCAGCGGGTCGAAGTTCTCCATGTTGCAGACCGTGATGCAGTTGTCGTAACGGTCGCGCACCACTTCGTATTCCACCTCTTTCCATCCCTTGAGCGATTTCTCGACGAGAATCTGGGGTGAGTACGAGAAGGCCTTGTTGGCCAGCGTTTCGAGTTCCTCGTCGTTGTCGCAAAAACCCGATCCGAGACCGCCGAGCGTGTAGGCCGCACGGATGATGACCGGATAGCCCAGCTCGCGGGCCACGCGTCTGGCTTCGGACACCGAGGTGACGGCTTCGCTCTTGATCGTCTTGACGTCGATCTCGTCGAGTTTTTCGACGAATTTCTCACGGTCTTCGGTGTCGATGATGGCCTGCACGGGCGTGCCGAGCACCTGTACGCCGTATTTTTCGAGCACGCCGTTGCGGTAGAGCGTTACTCCGCAGTTCAGTGCGGTCTGGCCGCCGAAGGCCAGCAGGATGCCCTGAGGCCGCTCCTTCTCGATCACTTTTTCGACGTATTCGGGCGTGACGGGCAGGAAATAGACCTTGTCCGCGATGTTTTCCGACGTCTGGATCGTGGCGATGTTCGGGTTGATGAGTACGGTGTATATACCTTCTTCTTTGAGCGCCTTGAGCGCCTGCGAACCCGAATAGTCGAATTCGCCGGCCTCTCCGATTTTCAGGGCGCCCGATCCCAGCAGGATCACTTTCTGTATGTTATTGTCTCTTCGCATTTTCGATGTTTTGGATGAAGTCGTCGAACAGGAATTCGGTATCTACGGGTCCGCCCGATGCTTCGGGGTGGAACTGTACGGAGAAGAAGGGTTTGCTCTTGTGGCGGATACCTTCGCTGGTTCCGTCGTTGAGGTTGATGAAGTAGGGTTCCCAGTCCGCATCGAGCGTGGCGGTATCGACGGCGAATCCGTGGTTCTGCGACGTGATGACGGCGCGGTCGGTGCCCACCATCAGGGCCGGCTGGTTGTGGCTGCGGTGTCCGTACTTGAGCTTGAATGTCCGGGCGCCGGCGGCGATCGACAGCAGCTGGTTGCCCAGACAGATGCCGAAAATCGGCTTGCCGAGCGCGATGGCCTTTTTGATGTTGTCTACCGTCGCTGTGCATTGCTGCGGGTCGCCGGGACCGTTGGAGAGCATCACACCGTCGTAGTCGATCTGCGTGAAATCGTAGTCCCACGGTACGCGGATCACCGTGGCGTCCCGCTCGCACAGGCAGCGGATGATGTTGTATTTACATCCGCAATCGACCAGTACGATCCGGTGTTTGCCGTTGCCGTAGGTCTCGACGGTGCGGGTGCTGACCCGGGCGGCGAGATTCTCCCGGTTCGGGTCTTCGAATCCGGCCGGCTCTTCCGTGCCCTCGACGAGCATTTTGCCCAGCATGACGCCCCGTTCGCGGATGATTTTGGTGATCTGCCGCGTGTCGGCGCCGTAGAGGGCGGGAACGTTGTTGTCTTTGAGCCATCGGCCGAGGCTTTCTACGGCGTTCCAATGGCTGTGTTCGAACGAGTAGTCCGAAATGACGAGTCCACGCACATGGATGCGGTCCGATTCGAAGAAGCGCAGCATGCTGTTCTCTTCGGTAAAGGCCGGGACGCCGTAATTTCCGATCAGAGGATAGGTGATGACCAGAATCTGGCCGCTGTAAGAAGGATCTGTGAGGCTTTCGGGATAGCCGGTCATCGCGGTGTTGAAAACCACTTCGCCCGACAGGGAAGTCTCGGCTCCGAACGAGTAGCCCGCGAATTGGGTCCCGTCTTCGAGGACGAGACGGGCGGTTTTTTTGTCAGACATTATATATCAGTAAGTTATGAATTTTCGTCACTTGCTGAAACTGTCCTCTGGCTCAGAATAGTTTCTGAACTGCAAAAGTACGGATAGATTTTCGATTGTGCAAGCCGTCGGACGAAAAGTTTCGGTATTTTGTCCGGCGACCTCCGTCGCGGCGGGGGTGTCGTGCTCAAAAGATCGTTTAATCGTCTCTTGCGGTCGGATCGCGCGGGGGAGGCGGGCTGTTTTTCGGAGATCGGAAAGATGCCCGGACCGCCTCCCCTCCTGCACGGTCTTTCCGGAAAAGCCGGTCTGTGGTCCGGCGGGAGGTCGGCGGCCGGACCTCTCCGGACAAGAAAGCGCCTCGGCCGGCCGTGGCGGTGGCGGTGCGATCCTCCGAAATAATCGTATCTTTGTGCGTCCCGCCTGTCAGGGGGATGCAATCGTACAGAACATCAAGCCGTATACCATGCCGACCAAATCGGAAATCGCTTTCATCCGCTCGCTCGCATCGAAGAAAGGGCGGACCGCATCGGGGCTGTTCGTCGCCGAGGGAACCAAACTGGTGGGCGAGATACTCGCCTCGGATTTCGCCGTCCGCAAACTTTTCGTCCGTAAGGGAACGGTGCTGTCCGCGTCCGGACGGACCGAAACGGAGACGGTCGCCGACAGAGAGATGGAGCGGATCAGTCTGCTCAAGACGCCGACCGATGCGTTGGCGCTCGTCGAGATACCCCGCTATGCACTGCCCCGCCGTCCGGGCGGCGATGCACTCGCGCTCCTGCTGGACGATGTGCAGGACCCCGGCAACCTGGGGACCATCGTGCGGTTGGCCGACTGGTTCGGCATCCGCGACATTTTCTGTTCTCCGGCTTCGGCCGACTGTTTCAACCCGAAGGTCGTGCAGGCGACGATGGGGGCCGTGCTGAGGGTGCGGGTCCACTATACCGATCCGGTTGCGTTGCTCGAAGGGGCTTCGGCGGCAGGTGTGCCGGTATACGGCACTTTTCTGGACGGAAAGGATATTTATGCGGCGGAATTGTCTCCGACGGGTATTCTGGTTATGGGCAACGAGGGCAACGGCATCGGCCCTGCCGTGGCGGAGCGCATATCCCGCCGGCTTTATATTCCGCCCTATCCGTCGGCCGTTCCGACGTCCGAATCGCTCAATGTGGCTGTCGCCACGGCCGTGGCTGTGGCCGAGTTCCGCCGCCGGTCGCGCTGACGGGGGCCGGTGCGGAAGAACGGGATCGGCGGACGGCGGCGGAGCGGTCCCCGTGCGCCTTCCGGATCAGAGGACGCCCGTTTTGTCGAGGAAAAGAATCAGGATGACCACCGGAATGAGATACCGGATCAGCAGCCGGACGAAAGGGTAGATGCCCGTGCCGTAGCGCATGCCTCCGGTCAGCTCCCTGCGCAGTTTCGCAGGCGAGAGCACCCATCCTGTGAACAGTACGATCAGCAGTCCGCCCAGCGGCATCATAATGTTGGACGACAGCATGTCGCACAAATCGAACAGATTCATGCCGCCTACGGTGAGTCGCGATCCGGGAATCATCGACAGTGCGCACAGCGATCCCGTTACGGCGACCATCGCGCCCGTGTAGATCGTGGCCCGTTTCCGGCCTAAGGGAAATTCCTCGGAAAAATAGGATACGATGACCTCCATCAGCGATACGGACGAGGTGATGGCGGCCAGAAACAGCAGGAAGAAGAAAACGACCGAAAGCAGATAGCCGCCCGCCATCCGGGCGAACACGTTGGGAAGCGTCAGAAAAACGAGTTCGGGACCGGACGTGGGGCTGATGCCGAACGAGAATACGGCCGGAAAGATGGCCAGTCCCGACAGGATGGCTACCGTGATGTCCGACAGGGCGACCATACCTCCGATGCGCAGCACGTTTTCGTTCTTACGCAGGTAGGAGCCGTAAGTAATCATGCACCCCATCCCCAGACTCATCGAGAAGAAGGATTGTCCGAGCGCCTCCAGAATCGTCGTTCCGGTGATTTTGCTGAAGTCGGGCCGTAGCAGAAACGCGATGCCCTCGCGCGCGCCGTCCAGCGTCATGGCGTTGATGGCCATGCCTGCCAGCAGCAGAAACAGCACCGGCATCAGAATCTTGTTGTACCGCTCGATGCCTTTCTCTATGCCGGAGAGGATGATGAAGGCCGTCGCGCCGATGAACACGAGCGTCCATAGGATGGGGCGCCAGCCGCTCGCCACGAACGAGTCGAAGTTTGCGGCGATCTCTCCGGGCGTCCGTCCCTCGAACCGGTTCATCACCGAGTCGCCGAGAAATTCCAGCGCCCAGCCTGCGATGACGCAGTAGAAAGAGAGAATGACGAACGCGCACAAAATCCCCATGTAGCCGACTCCTTTCCACGGCGTGCCGGGTGCCAGGCGGCTGAAAGCCCGCATCGGATTGCGGTGGGTCGAGCGGCCTATGGCGAATTCCGACAGCATGATCGGAATCGAAATGAGCAGGCTGATGGCCAGATAGATCAGAATGAAGGCCGCGCCTCCGTTCTCTCCGGCCACGTAGGGAAACCGCCAGATGTTGCCCATCCCGACCGCGGAGCCGATACACGCAATAATAAAGCCGGTTCTGGTTTTGAATCGGTCTCTTTCCATAAAATATTCCTCCTCTATTCCTCCAGGATCTTCTGCTCACCAAAGGTCGTATTGTCTGTATACAGGTCGTTCCACGAGATTGCTTCCTGTGCGCGGCCCGCGTGAATATAGTCGAGCAGTACGCGCGAGTTGTGGTAGAGCGCCGGAATCCCGTATTTGCGGGCGTAGCGCTCCCACAGGGTCATGAACGTGTTCTTGAACGCGGTATAAAACAGCGGGGCGAGCGTATTGCCGCTGACCAGCGCGAGCGCGTGATGAAATGCAAAGTTATAATGCGCCGCCTCTGCCGGATTTGCGGCATGTCCGATGCCCTCTACGGCAAGATCCAGTCCCGCATAGTTCTCCGCGTTCATGCGATGCTCCGAAAGCAGAATGACCATATTATCCAGCGCACAGTGAAACTCGTTAAAGGATTTGACCTCCTCCGCGCACAAGCTGCCTCCATCGTGGTTCATCAGCGAGAGCAGGGTCTCCTTGCCGCCATCCATGCGAAAATCCGATACGAACGTTCCGACGCGTGGGCGTACAAGGACAAATCCGTTCTCTTCCATTTCAAGAATTCCGGCATGAATGACCGCCTTACTGACCGCGAAACGTTCCGCGAGTTCTCTCTCCGATGGAAGCTTCTGCCCCACAGACAGCCTGCCGGAGAGGATATCCTTTTCCATTTGCCGTATGAAGCTATCCTTCAGCGATAAGGTCTTTTGCTTTTTTACTTCCATCGTATCGTCTCCATCCCTCGCTGCGCACTGTTCGCCGCACGCCGCGCAAGCTGCGGCACAGGTCTCTGCACTGCA
>UROX01000083.1 GCA_900549685.1 uncultured Alistipes sp. | reverse complement strand
AACGATGGTCTGGCCCGGATCGATCCGCCCGACGGGCACTTCGGCTCCCGGGATAGTCGTTTCTCAAAATACAACACTGAATACCAACATATTAATAAGCAAACCATCGTTTCCCGGATCGATCCGGACAATGCATGAGAAACGGAATGCAATGCGCTGGGGGAGACCTATTCTGCTATTTTCTTCGGGCCGGAAAAACGAGGGATCGGTCGCGGCTCCGACACGGTCGCGAAATCCTCCGCGATAACCCTCTTGAAACGAACGACCAAGAACGGGACATAGGCTGCCGGACGACAGACATAAAAAATTTCAATTTTTTTCGAATTTTCCGAACGGCCCCGAGGAAACGAATACGGGAAGGCAGCCGCTTTCCCTCCGCAAAACGAATTTTCCCGACAGATCGGCCCGTCGGGAACCGAGGCGGGACAGCATCCGGACACAGACCCGATAAAAACGTCCCGGACCGAAATTTCCCGATCCGCCCGCCGGCGAACGGACTCCGCCGACCGGGCTACCCGCTCGAAGCGACAATCCGGAACGGCTTTTCTTACCTCCAAAGGCATTACAAGCCCAAAGCCTCCGGGTAAAACACCTCCGCCCCAGAACGCCGCAGCAGACAAACATCCGCCACCCTCGTATTCCGGGCAGAAACGGACAGGGACCTGACCCGTAAAACGGTTTCGGGCGGACGCTCTTGCGAACATCCGCCCGAAATTATCCGCGCTTCCGGCACAACATGCCTTCGGCCGCAGCCGTTTCCGAACGCCGGCGACCGTCGCGCCGCCTACTGCGCCCAGAGACGGACCAGATTGATAATCGTCTGCATGGCCTTCCGCATCGTATCGAGCGAGCAATACTCGAACTTGCCGTGGAAATTCATGCCGCCCGTAAACAAATTGGGACACGGCAAGCCCATATAGGAAAGACGCGCACCGTCGGTCCCGCCCCGGATGGGTCGCACGACGGGTGTCACGCCGGCCTCGCGCATGGCCTGCTCGGCCTTGGCGATCACTTCGGGATAGGGTTCGACCATCTCGCGCATGTTGTAATACTGGTCCTTGAGCTGCAGGTCGATCACACCCTCACCGTACTTTTCGGCGAACAGCGCCACGACACGGGTCAGATAATCCTTCTTGGCCTCGAACTTCTCGCGCGAATGATCGCGCACGATATATTCCATCGAGGCGTTTTCGACCGTACCGGAGAGACCTACCAGATGATAGAATCCCTCGTAGCCTTCGGTATGTTCGGGACGCTGTTCGGAGGGGAGCAGAGACTGGATCTCGCAGGCCACGCACAAGGCGTTGATCATCTTGTCCTTGGCATATCCGGGATGGATATTGCGGCCCTGCACGGCGATCTTGGCCGAAGCCGCATTGAAATTCTCGTATTCGAGTTCGCCCTCGAACCCTCCGTCCATCGTATAGGCGAATTTCGCCCCGAAGCGTTCCACGTCGAAGAAATCGACGCCCCGGCCGATCTCTTCGTCGGGCGTGAAACCGATCCGTATCTTGCCGTGCGCGATCTCGGGATGTGCCATCAGGTATTCGGCCGCCGTCATGATCTCGGCGATACCGGCCTTGTCGTCGGCGCCGAGCAGCGTCGTTCCGTCGGTCGTAATGAGCGTGTGTCCCCGGAAAAACGACAGCTCGGGAAAATCGGCCGGGCGCATCGCGAGCGAATCGTTGAGCGCAATGTCGCCGCCATCGTAATTCTCCACGATCCGGGGCCGTATGTCGGACCCTTTCATGTCGGGACTCGTATCGACATGGGAGATGAATCCGATCACCGGTCTGTCCTCATAACCCGGCGTGGAGGGAATCGTTCCCGTCGCATAACCGTTCGCATCGACCTCGACTTCGGTCAGTCCGAGCGACAGCATCTCCTCGGCCAGATGGTTCAGCAGCACGAGCTGCCGCGCCGTAGAAGGAAAAGTCTCGCTCTCGGGATCGCTCTGCGTGTCGAATCCCACGTATTTCAGAAAACGTTCTTTGAGTTCCATATCGTTATGATTTATCGTTCGAATACATTCCGCCGGACAAAGGGCGGACCGTCGCAGCCCCTACTCCTTTTCGGTCCGGAAACTGTCCCACACGAAATAGGCGATCAGCACCACGTACATCGCCACGGCCAATGCCTCGGCTCCCGTTGTCGCATTCCAAGCCGCGGCGAACCAGTCGGCACCGAAATATTTGAGCAACGCGCTCACTACGCCCATCAGGGCACCGCCGGCGATGAAGCCCGACGCGATAAGCGTACCGCGTTCGCGCCGCGCCTTGTTCGTCTTTTCGTCCTTGCTGCGGCTACCCACGTACCAGCTGATAAGCCCGCCGATGAGCAACGGCGTATTGAGTTCCAGCGGGATGAACATACCCAGTGCGAAAGCCAGCGCGGGGACGCCGATCATCGTCAGAATCAGAGCCAGCGCGGCTCCGGCGAAATAGAGCATCCACGGCGTCGAACCTCCCTCCATCAACGGTTTGATAACGGCGGCCATCGCATTGGCCTGCGGAGCGACCAGCGCACCCTCGCCCACGAAACCGTACGTCTTGTTGAGAATCATAATGACTCCGGCGACCGTCGCGGCCGAAACGGCCGTACCCAGAAATTTCCATCCCTCCTGTTTCGCGGGCGTCGTGCCGAGCCAGTATCCGATCTTCAGGTCGGTCACGAACGCTCCGGCCATCGAGAGGGCCGTGCAGACCACTCCGCCGATAATCATCGCTGCGGTCATGCCGCTCGTTCCGCTCAGCCCGGCGCTCACGAGCACCATCGAACTGAGGATCAGGGTCATCAATGTCATGCCCGACACGGGGTTCGTCCCGACGATCGCTATGGCGTTGGCCGCCACGGTCGTGAACAGGAACGATATGACGAAGACGATCAGAATGGCGATCACCGAGTGGAACCAGTTACCCAGCACGCCGAACTGAAAGAAAAAGAAAGTCGTGGCCAACGTAGCGATCAACAGCGAGAGAATCGTCTTCATCGAAATGTCGCGCTGCGTCCGTTCGGCCGTCTCTTCGCCCGTCTTGCGCCCGCGGAGCTCGGTGACGGCCAGCCCCAACGCCTGACGGATGATTTTCGACGAACGGATGATGCCCACGATGCCGGCCATCGCGATGCCGCCGATGCCGATATGGCGGGCATAGTGACGGAATATCTCCTCCGGCGTCATGTCGCGCAACAGGGTCGTCACGCCCTCGCCCACGGCAATGGTCTGTCCGTCGGCGAAATGGCTGATGAAAGGAATGAGCACGAACCACACGGTGAACGAACCGGCGCAGATGTACGCCGCGTACTTGAGGCCCACGATATAGCCCAAGCCCAGCACGGCCGCACCGGTGTTGATCTTGAAGACCAGCTTCGTCTTATCGGCCAAAAGCGTGCCCCACGCTGCGACGCGCGTCGAAATCTCCTCGGTCCACCAGCCGAACGTCCCCACAATGAAATCGTACAGGCCGCCGACCAGTCCGCTCACGGCCAGCAGCTTGGCCTGATTGCCCTTCTTTTCGCCGGAGACGAGCACTTCGGTCGTGGCCGTCGCTTCGGGGAAAGGATATTTGCCGTGCATGTCCTTGACGAAGTATTTCCGGAACGGGATCAGCAGCAGAATGCCCAACAGCCCGCCGAACAGCGAGGAGAGGAAAATCTGGTAGAAACGGGCTTCGAGCCCCAGAATGTAGAGTGCCGGCAACGTAAAGATCGCCCCGGCAACGATCACGCCCGACGAGGAGCCGATGGACTGGATGATGACGTTCTGTCCGAGCATGTTCCTGCGGCCGGCGAGGTTGCCCACGCCCACGGCGATGATGGCGATGGGGATGGCCGCTTCGAAGACCTGCCCCACCCGGAGTCCGAGATAGGCGGCGGCAGCCGAAAAGATAATCGCCATGACGATCCCGAACACGACCGAATAGACGGTCACTTCCTGCGGCCGGCTCGAAGCCGGCATGACGGGTTTGTACACCTCGCCCGGAGCAAGCTCCCGGTAGGCGTTTTCGGGCAGAGAATTGGGTTGAGTAGTTTCCTGTTCCATATTCCTTTTGATGTGATTGTTCGGTTGATTGCATCAAAGGTAAGGATTTCGGAGCAAAAAAAGACGAAAACGCACAAAAAGCAGGACGGGAAGGACAGAAACGTTGCGGGCGGCTCTCTGTCCAGAGAGCCGCCCGCAACGGCAAAACGGAGAGGGCTTTCCTCAGGCCGAACGCTTCGTCCGCCGTCCTCCCCCGCAAGGAAATGTCGAGTCCCTACGCTAAATAGGCGAACGGAAACGGTACGTTCCCGAAGCCGCCTCATAGACTGCTTTCCCGTCGGCATACCCGACGAAGGTCAGTCCCTCGGCTTGTGCCGCGGCCTTGCCCGATTCGGTCACACGAGCGCTGTCGGCAGTCGGCACGCAGATCGTCGCCGTCGTATTGACGGGCACGGTCACTTCCAGCGTAAGCTGGCCATCCTTCCTCTGCCAGCGGCTCGCGATGCGGCCGTACATCGACTCGTAGCTGGCCTCTACGGACGTCAGATCGCCCACGACGGACGGATCGACCGTGAAGCGACGGAAACCCGGATGCTGCCAGTCGCAGCGGATGCCGGCCAGATACTTATAGAAATAGGCGCTCACCAGACAGAACGGAGGATGGTTGAGCGAGCTGGAGCCGTCCCATGTCTCCCACATCGTGCTCGAACCGCTGCGGGCCATGAATCCCCACCCCGGATATTCGGGCTGCGTAACCAGCCGGTAGGCCCTTTCGGGATCGAGCTGCGGCAGCAGGTCCATCATGGCCATCGTGCCGACGAATCCCGTACCGATACGGTCCCGCTTCGCGTCGAGGTCGGCATAAAGGTTCTCCAGTACGGCCCCGCGCTCCGACTCGGGCGTCAGACCGTACTCGAGCGGCACGATGTTGGCCGCCTGTCGGTAGGGCGTCGGATTTTCGCCGTGATAGGTATGGGTCGCGGGATCGAAAAACTCGCGGTTGAAACTTTCCGCGATACGGCTGGTCCAGTCGTCGAGCGCTTCGGCGCGGTCGTCGTATCCCAGCACCCGGCTGATCTGCGAAAGGTATTTCACGGCCCGGAAATGCGAAGCCGTTCCGTAGAGCGAAAGACCTTCGGGCGGAGCCATATCGTAGGACTTGAGCGACGGGGTGAGTTCCATATACGGAGCGACCCAGTCGCCGAGCACTTCGCCGATGATCTCAGGCTTGCCGTCCTTCTGCCGGTTGAGGCTGCTACGCACGAAACGGTCCATCGTTCCGTAATGTTCGGCCAGCACGCGACGGTCGCCGTAATACCCGAACAGGTCCCACGGCACAAAGAGCATGGCGGCGGGCCACACGGTCGAAAGGCTCTGGTCGTATCCGGTCGAGGGAGCCACAGTGCACAATCCGCCCGTCTCGTCCTGCGTCCCGGCCAAGTCGGCCACCCATTTGGCATAGAAAGCGGCCATGTCGAAATTGTAGATCGCAGCCGCGGCCGTCATATACGTATCGGCCGTCCACCCCTGCTTTTCACGGTGGGGACAGTCGGTGGGTATGCTGTGGAAATTGTTGAGCAGCGTGCGGCGGGACATTTCCTGCAGACGGTTGATCGTCTCGTCGGAACAGCGGAACGAACCGGCGCTCGCCACGTCGCTGTGGACGGGGACGCCCTCCACCCCTTCGATGCGGACGCCGGGATCGGCCGTCACACGGACGAAGCGGAATCCTTTATAGGAAAAACGACACTCGAACGTCTCTTTTCCCTCGCCTTTGAGGATGTAGCCGTTCTGCTGACGGATGTTGATCGTCTTGTCGTAGAACGAGGCATAGTCGGCATCCGCGAGGTCGAAATCCAGCTTGGAGGGATGGATATCCGGCACCAGTTCCCTGTCGCCGGGCAGCTCGCAATATTCGACCAGCACGCGGGCACCTTCCGGACCACTAACCTGCACATGGGCCCAGCCGGCGATATTGACGCCGATGTCGTACACGCGGCGGCCTTCGCCCCGCTCGAACGTCCGGACCGGAGCGATCGGATCGAAACGCCGGACGGGCGGCATCATCTGCGCCCGGAGCGGTCCCGCCTCCGGCACCGTGCGGACAGCGGTCCAATCCCCGTCCGCGAAACCGGGTCGGTTCCACCCTTCCCGTTCCAGACGGGCGTCGTATATCTCGCCGTGACGCGTATCGTCGTACACGACGGGGCCTCCGGCCGTCCGCCAGCTTCCGTCGGTCACGATTTCGGACGTCGTGCCGTCGGCATAGGCGATCCTCAACAGCGCGATGGCCTTAGGCTGTCCGACCCAACGCGAGCGATACAGCCCCCAGATGTCGGTGCAGAGCGGATTGTACTGCCCCCGCCCCACCATGAGGCCGAGCGCATTGCCGCCCCGACGCACATCGTCGGTCACATCGTAGGTCACATAGAACGAGCGCAGATGGTAGTTGGTCCACGCCGGATCGAGCACATGGTCGCCGATTCTCTTTCCGTTCAGGAAAGCCTCGTAATAACCCAGTCCACAGACGTACAGGTCGGCCGAAACCACCTTGCGGTCCACGTCGAACTCCTTGCGGAACAGCGGCGAGGGATCGTAACGGGGCGAAGGCGTCTCGTACAGGTCCCAGATCGTCTTGCCCGTTCCCACGAACCACGGCCACGCGCCCTCTTCTCTCAGGCGCACATCCTCGGCCTTATGGGCATCCCACTCGGTCCGCCACTCCGTCTCGTCGCGGGCGGCGATCCATCGGGCACCTTTCCAATCCTTTTCCGAGAGCGGTCCCATGCTCCAGCAGGCCGGTCCGCTCCAGCGCGAAGGCCGTCCCGAAGCATCCCACACCTGCACTTTCCAATAATATTTGGCAAGTCCCGCAAGCGGACGACCGGCGTACTCGATCTGTACGGACTCGTCGGAAGGGACCTTGCCGCTGTCCCAGACATCGCCCACGTTCTTTTTCAGCAAAGCGGGCGAAGAGGCGACCAGGATGCGGTAGGCAGACTGTCTTTCGCCCCGGACAGAAGAGATGACCTGCCAGCTCAACCGCAGCTGCGACACGTCGATGCCCAGCGGATCGTTCAGGTATTCGCAGCGCAGGTTCCGCACCTCCGCAGCCAGAAGACTCGCGCCCCACAGACTCAGCAGGGCGATCAGCAAAATACGTTTCATATCGTTTCGGGTTCAGTAGATTGACTCTCTTTTCGGAGGCATTCGGCCACCCAGTTCGTCAGTCCGACGAACTGTTCCACGCCCAGCACCTCGGGACGGAGCGGATAATATTCGTGTTCCTCCCCGCCCAGATCGCCGAAGACGGCACGCAGCGAATTGCGGATCGTCTTGCGGCGCTGGTTGAACGTCGCCTTGACGACGCGGGCGAACAGCGCTTCGTCGCAGTCGAGCTTGCGGACGCCGTTGCGCGTCAGACGGATCACGGCACTCTTGACCTTGGGCGGCGGATTGAAAACATTCTCGCTCACCGTAAACAGGTACTCGATGTCGTAGTACGCCTGCAAAAAGACGCTCAGAATGCCGTAGTCCTTGGTTCCCGGCTTTTCGGCGATGCGCACGGCGACCTCCCGCTGCACCATGCCCACCGCTTCGGGGACGAGGTCGCGGAATTCGAGTATCTTGAAAAAAATCTGAGACGATATGTTATAAGGAAAGTTCCCGATCACGCACACGCCGGAAGGAAACATCTCCGCGAGGTCCATTTTCAGAAAATCGCCCTCGATCAGCCGGGGCGCGAAATCGGGGAAATGCTCGTGCAGATACTCCACGCTCTCGCCGTCCACCTCGGCTCCGTACAGCGTCATATCGTCCCTTCCGAGCAGGAACTGCGTGAGCACGCCCGTGCCGCATCCCACCTCGAGCACATTCTCGCAACCCGTCGCCTCCAGCGCCGAAGCGATGCGGCGAGCGACGGACAGATCGGTCAGGAAGTGCTGTCCCAGATATTTTTTAGGTCTTACTTTCATCGGTTCTTCATCATTCGTCGGCCGCTCCGGTCCGCGGCCGTCATGTCTTTATTATCGACAACTATATATAATATTTACGACTTTATCGCATCGGGGAACCGGCGTTGCTCCGGCCCGCGGGAGACCGCAGCAAAGCCGCATGTACAGTTCCCCTAATCTTCGTCCCGGCCAGGGCTTCGAAAGCGTCCCGCAAGGCCGCAGGGTCCAGAAAACCGTCGTACGCACCCCGCTACTCTCCGAGACGGAAACTTCGAGACGCCGCCCGGGAAACCCGGATACCGCGGCAAAGCCCATCGAAGCATATCGTCGCGCCTCCTGTCTGCCGCACCCCGTTTCCGAAACGGCCTCCCCGGTCCCGCTTTCCGCTCCCCGAACAAACGGAACGCCGGACGATGTCCGGCATTCGCTTTTTCGGATCGCACATTTTTCGATTCGCACGTGCCTCGCACGGATCGCCGCGGGTCCCGTCAGTTCCCCATTTCGCTCATAAACCGCACGCGGACCAGACGGATCTCCTCCTCGGTGAAATCGCTGCCCAGTTCCTGCACCGCCTCTTCCAGCGAATCGGTCTGGGCATCCTCCTTGAAATAGAGGTAAATCTCCTCGGCCTTATCCTCGTCGATCACCTGGTCGATATAGTACCCCACATTGAGTTTGGTCCCCGAATGGACGATCGCCTCGATCTCGGTCAGCAGTTCGTCGAAATCCATGTCCCGCGCCCGGGCGATGTCCTCGAAGTCCATCTGCCGGTCGATGCTCTGGATGATGAACACCTTGTTGCCGCTCTTATTGACGACGCTCTTGACGACCATGTCCTGCGGACGGACGATATCCTTCTCCTCGACGTACTTGCGGATCAGTTCGACGAACGGTTTGCCGAACTTCCGCGCCTTGCCTGCACCCACGCCGGTGATGTTCTGCATCTCGTCGAGCGTCACGGGATACTGGATCGACATGTCCTCGAGCGAAGGGTCCTGGAAAATGACGAACGGAGGAAGCTCCATCTGCCGGGCCACTTTCTTGCGCAGGTCCTTGAGCATGGCGAAAAGCTCGTCGTCGGCCACGCCTCCCTTGCCGGCCGGCGGCGCCACCGTCTCGCTGTCGTCGCCGTCGTCGTATTCGTGGTCGGCCGTCATCTGTACGGAGTAAGGATTGCGGATGAACTCCTCTCCCGCCTCGTTGATCGACAGCAGTCCGTAGTTCTCTATGTTTTTGTCCACCAGTCCCAGAATCAGCGCTTTCCGCAGCACGGCACCCCAGAAACGGTCGGTACGGTCGTCGCCCGCACCGAACCACTCGCTCTTGTGGTGGTTATAGGACTTGATGAGCGCGTTGTTCCGCCCGATGAGCATATTGATCAGGTAGTCGGCCTTGAACTTGTCGCCCACAGCGCCCAGCACCTCGAGCAACAGCTTGATGTGGTCGCGGCCCTCGAAACGGGGCTTGGGGTGGAGACAGTTGTCGCAGCAGCCACAGTTCTCCTCGGTAAACTCCTCTCCGAAATAATGCAACAGCGTCTTGCGGCGGCACACCGAACTTTCGGCATAGGAAACCGTCTCCTGCAACAGCAGCTTGCCGATCTCCTGCTCGGCCAGCGGCTTGCCCTGCATGAACTTCTCGAGTTTCTGTATATCTTTGTAACTGTAAAAGGCGATACAGTGTCCGCCGCCGCCGTCGCGGCCGGCACGGCCCGTCTCCTGATAGTATCCCTCGAGACTCTTGGGAATGTCGTAATGGATGACGTAGCGCACGTCGGGTTTGTCGATACCCATCCCGAAAGCGATCGTGGCCACGATCACGTCCACATCCTCGTGCAGGAAGCGGTCCTGGTTGGCCGCACGCGTGGCGGCATCCATGCCGGCATGATAGGGCGCCACCTTGATGTCGTTGGCCGCCAGCAGCTCGGCGAGTTCCTCCACCTTCTTGCGGCTCAGACAGTATATGATCCCCGACTTGCCGCCGTTGTTCTTGATGTAACGGATGATCTCGCGCGTGGCGTTGTTCTTCGACCGTATCTCATAGAAAAGATTCGGCCGGTTGAACGACGACTTGAACACCGTGGCGTCCAGCATACCGAGGTTTTTCTGAATATCCATCTGCACCTTCGGCGTGGCCGTGGCCGTCAGGGCGATCAGCGGAGCCTGCCCGATCTCGTTGATGATCGGACGGATGCGGCGATACTCCGGACGGAAGTCGTGTCCCCATTCCGAAATACAGTGCGCCTCGTCGATGGCATAGAACGATATTTTGATTTTCCGCAGGAAATTGACATTGTCTTCCTTGGTGAGCGATTCGGGAGCGAAATACAGCAGTTTGGTCTTCCCCTCCAGTACATCGCTCTTGACCTTGTTCACCGCCGCCTTGTTGAGCGACGAATTGAGGAAATGGGCCACCCCCTCCTCCATGCTGAACGTCCGCATCGCATCCACCTGGTTCTTCATCAGCGCGATGAGCGGCGAAATGACGATGGCCACGCCGTCCATCACCAGCGCGGGCAACTGATAGCACAGCGACTTGCCTCCGCCGGTAGGCATCAACACGAACGTGTCCTTCCCGTCGAGTACATTGCGGATAACGGCCTCCTGATTGCCCTTGAAACTATCGAACCCGAAA
>UROX01000082.1 GCA_900549685.1 uncultured Alistipes sp. | reverse complement strand
GCCATGTTTCAATGTTATAGAAGTGTCCAACCGGAGGGGAAACGCGATCACAGATTGCATTTTCAAGCGGGCTGCCTTGACGGAGACTTGAGGGTACAACCCGGGAGAGCATGAATTACGACCAAGCAGGACAACCGTCGCCGATGCTTTTCGGGCGCTATCTCCGATTTCCACCGAGGAGGCCGAAAAGGCGTATCTACAACACAGCGATAGTCGAGATCCGTGAAATTACGGTTCTCGGAACAATCATTCGATGCACGACATCCGGAGAAGCGATCATCCGATCCGGCCGCTGTCGTTTACGGCCGCACGAACGATCCATTCGAAACGGTCCGACCTCTGTCGAGGAGACAGAATCGTCCGGACGTATCGTACTGATTTCTCCTGAGTATATGAAGCTGCGGAAGCAGACTTTAATCGTACATATTCTTCGAGCCGGGCCGTTCGACGAAGCACGAGGCCGTATACGGGTTTCGCCGCTCGGATCGAAAACCTCACGTTGTCCGTTCGAGAAGATCGAATCGCGAAAAACAAGTTATAATCGGATTTTTTAAAGGGAATAGGTTCGTTTTTAGTATCTTTGTATGCGATTGTATAATCGGCGTTTTTTTCCCGCGCATTCGTCGATACCGACGCTTTCCCCGGATGCCATTTTTCGATCCCGCCCCAGAACGGAATCGAGAAGCGAAGGCAGAACAAATATACGCACCCCCGGCCGGAGGCGGTATCCGTATCCCGATTGCCGAACGTCGAACATCGACGATACGGTTCGGCTTCCTGCGAACGCCGAACCTGCCCGAACAAAAAAACAACTCACTCAAACCAATCATAATGAAGAATCTACGACTTCTGTTTCTCACACTGCCGTTCGTCGCGTTATTCTCGGTCGGACAGGCTCAGACCCGAATGGACATCGCGGGACGCAAAGCATTCAGCAACGTGGGCGTGAGCGCCAACATCGCCACCACCGGATTCGGGGTTTCGGCCGCCACTCCGCTGCACCGCTCCGTTTCGCTCCGGGCGGGATTCCAGACCGCACCTTTCGGCTATTCCTACACTTACGACGACTTCGCCCAATTGAACGTGGGCGGAACTTCGGTCCGGGTTCCCGATCTCGATCTGAAAGCCAAGCTCAAGATGAGCAGCGGCCATCTGCTGGTGGACTGGGTGCCGTTCCGTCGGGGACGGTCGTCGTTCTTTCTCTCGGCCGGATTTTTCGTCGGATCGGGAAAACTCATCACGGTCGATGGACAGTTCGACATGCAGGCGCTCGCGGATGCGGGCATACCGGTGGACATGGTGAAGGATATCCCGATCGAAATCGGCGACGCGGTCATTACGCCCGATGCGTCGGGAGCCGCACACGCCTATCTGAAAGTCCATTCCTTCAAACCCTATGTCGGTCTGGGATTCGGTCGGGCCATTCCTACCCGCAGAGTAGGCTTCCGGTTCGAACTGGGCGCTCTGTTCCACGGTTCGCCCAAGATCGATTCGCCGAATTATTCCAGCACATCGCAGGATGACGAACTGGAAGGATTCAACAAACTGCTCCGGGATTTCAAAGTCTATCCTCAGCTCTCGTTTCAGGTGACGGTCCGGCTGTTCAAGGACAAGACCTGGATGGGGCGGATGCAGTAAACGGAGAGCAGCCGCTCAGGTCCCGGAACGGACAGTCGGCACCGAGACCGGAAGATGCCGCAAAGCGGTGGTCCGGACGGGAATCGTATCGTCGTACAGGTATACGACGATACGGCCGGAAATTTCGGAGCTCCGCATTATCGACAGGACTTTCGGGCGATAAATCATGCGACAGGCCCGTCTCTCTCGGAAGAGACGGGCCTGTTTTCGGTTCGGCCTTCATCGCCGGACCGTTACCACCTGAAGAGCGGCTCCGCAGCGAGATGAACGCCTCCGTCGGCTTTGAAATAGGAATTGTCGGCCCCGACGTTCGACTTGACGATATGATAGTCGAACGATCCGTACAGCAGATTGTCCGGATCGAGCACGAAGGTCCGGTAGTTGAAATCGACCGGTTTCTGTCCGGAATTGACTTCGATCCCGACCTGCTCGATGCGCAGGAACGACGTTCCGCGTACGTGGCCGGCGAAATCCGTGTCGAGCGAGACGAGAATATCGGCGCAGTTCTGCGCATGGATGCGGCCGAACCAGCAGGAGTGGTCCATCTTGCCGAAGACATAGGCGTCGTCGCAGTTCCATACCGAAAGGTTGTTGCCGTTCATGTGTTCGGAGAATATGAATCCGTAACGGAACGCGCTCTTGACGTAGGTATTGCGCAGCTCCTGCTCCGGATTGCACCAGAGTCGGGGAGCGATGAAGCCCGCCGAATAGTGCCCGGCAGCGGAGGGCGAGGTAAGCGCCATGTTCCGAACCGAGGAATAGACCAGTACGTTATCGGTATAGACCGTAGCGGCATAGGCCATGTTCAGGCCCGAAAGCCGGGGAAATCCGCCCTCCTCGGCCTTGGCCCGGAAAGCCAGATCCTGTATGCGGACGACAGCCTGGTTGAGGCTGTAAATATTGGCGCCCGAGCCTACGGCCAGCAACGACACGGGCGTGAGCGACGGATCGGTCTGGAGTTCGCCGAGTACGTCCGAAAAGAGCACCGTACCGTTGCTCCACACCGTAGCCCGGTCTTCGGACGTGTGGCTGGCATAGGCACAGGGCGTCACGACGCTATTCTCTCCGGATAGCCGGATCATCACGTAGTCGCGCACGCCGGAAGGACTCGATTTGGGCTTGACGATCAGATGGGCCTTCACGTTGTGATTCTCGTAAATCGTGGCCAGACGGTACTGTCCGCGGGGGAAGAAGATCGTTCCACCGCCGTGGTCCATCACATAGTCCAGCAAAGCCTGTATGGCCGGTGCGTCGTCGGTAATGCTGTCGCCCTTGACGCCGTAATCCCGTACGTTGTATACGGTCGAACAGCATCCGTCCTGCGGGGCGGCGGTATTTCCGCAACCCGGGCGGAGGCATCTTGCGCCGCAGGCACTCAACAGCACGGCGAGAGTAAGGAAGCAAACTATTTTCTTCATGGTATCGGAAATTGATTGACTCGTTCGGGAAGTCCCTCTCCCGGAGTCTTTTTCTGCGGAAACCGGAAAACGGACGGTTAAATGTACGAAGAATGACCGAACGGAACAACCCGACACCGAAAATAGCCGGACGAACGGCTCCGCCGCAGCTCTCCGGCACGACGCGACGAAGAGCAACCCATTGTCCCGGGAAAAGCATTCATCCCGGCATGCCGACGACGACAGAACCTCCGCCGAAGCAGCCGAAAACATGACGGTCTCCTGCGGACCGTTCCATTTTACCGCTGAAAACGTTATATTTGTGCATTGTACGTCGCCGAAGGCCCCCTTCCGGCAAACGATGCCTAAAAAATCGAGATGGAAATGAAAAAAGAAAACATCGGCTGGATCGACCTGCTGCGCGTCGTGGCCTGCTTTCTGGTTGTTTTTTCCCACTGCTGCGATCCTTTCGTCGCCCAGTTCGACAACGACCGCACCTCGTTCCTTACGGGCGTGTTCTCGGGCAGCCTGGTGCGCCCCTGCGTGCCGCTGTTCGTTATGATGACGGGCGTGCTTCTGCTCCCCGTGCGCACCGGAATGAGCGAATTCTACCGCCGACGGATCGGACGGCTTCTCGTCCCGCTGGCCTTCTGGTCTGTGGCGCTGCCCGTCGCGTTCCACCTCTACCTGAACTACGGCAACCCCGGGACCGCCAATCCGGCCATCGTGGCCGAAGGACACGACGGAGAGGGCACGCTGGCCAAACTGTACACG
Organism: uncultured Alistipes sp.; assembly: GCA_900549685.1. Taxonomy (GTDB): domain Bacteria; phylum Bacteroidota; class Bacteroidia; order Bacteroidales; family Rikenellaceae; genus Alistipes_A. Next base: position 6,810 of record UROX01000082.1, on the reverse strand, counting down.
TTCGTGTTCAATTTCAACTTCGACACGACTCCGCTGTGGTATCTCTACATGCTGATCGGACTCTACCTGCTCATGCCCGTACTCAGCGCATGGCTCGCCGGAGCCTCGCAGAAAGACGTCCGGCTGTTTCTGAAGTTGTGGGGCGTCTCGCTGTTCATCCCCTACATCCAAATGCTCGCACCCGTGTTCGGCTATACGGGCAATTACGGAAACATGGGCATCTGGGGCGTCTGCGACTGGAACGTCTACGGCACGTTCTACTATTTCTCGGGATTCGTCGGCTATCTGGTACTGGCCTACTATCTGGTGCGCTTCCCGCTTTCGTGGAGCTGGCGACGGACGCTCTGCACGACCGTTCCGATGTTCGTGGCAGGGTATCTGATTACCTCGCTGGGGTATGTGTTCATGCAACGGTATTTCCCCGGCAATTACGCATACCTCGAAATCGTATGGTATTTCGCAGGCATCAACGTATTTCTGATGACGTTCCCGGTGTTCGTCATCGTACAGAAGATGAAAGTTCCGTCCAGCACAGGTTTTTCCATGCTGGCCTCGCTGACCTTCGGCATTTACCTGTGCCATTTCATCTTCGTCGAGATCGCATACGACTGTTTCGACATCGCCTCGTGGCCCTATATCGTCCGGATTCTCGCCATGGCATGCTGTGCGTTCGCCGTGAGCGCCCTGCTCGTGTGGGGTCTGAGCCGCTTCCCGCTGACGCGGCGTCTGGTACGATAGACAGCGGCACCGAATGTCCGCGACCGATGCCGGAAGCGAGAACGATTTTCGGAAAACCCTAAAAAACGACCCGATATGAAAAAACCATGGCTTTACCTTTGCGTGCTTTCGCTGGCATGCCTGTCCGTCTCCTGCGGGGGACGTCTGACGCTCGTTTCGGACGCACAGAGCGAATACGTCATCGTCGTTCCCACCGAAGCCTCCGAAATGGAACGGAAAGCGGCCTCGGAATTCCAGCGCCTGCTCGCCCTCTCTTCCTCGGTCGAACTGCCGATCGTCGCCGACACCGTACCCAAAACCGGCAGGGAAGTGCTCATAGGCCGGACCTCCCGTCCGGAGTCGGCCTGCGCGACCGACCTGCAACAGGACGGATTCTCGATCCGTACGGACCGTCGCAAGCTCTCGATCTGCGGCGGCAGCGAAAAGGGCGTGCTCTACGGCGTCTACACCTTCTTCGACCGTTATCTGGGCTATCGCTGTTACTCGCCCTCGGTATTCCGGTATCCGACGCTGGAAACCGTCCGCATCGCCTCGGGTCTCGACGACACGCAGGTGCCGGTCAATGTATACCGCAATGTCTACTACCACGTGGCCGACGACCCGTTCTATGCCGACTGGCACAAACTCGACCACATGAAACCCGACTGGGGCATGTGGGTGCACACGTTCTCGCAACTGGTTCCGGCCGAAAAATATTTCGACGCCCATCCCGAATATTTCGCCCTCGTGGACGGGAAACGCACGGCCCGTCAGACCGATGCCCATCTCCAGACCCAGCTCTGCCTGAGCAATCCCGAGGTACTGGAAGTCGTCGTGGAAAACCTGCGGCAGATGATGGCCGAACAACCCGACGCGCTGTACTGGTCGGTGAGCCAGAACGACACCTATGCCGACCAGCCTTTCTGCTGCACCTGTCCCGCCTGCGCCGCGATAGACTCCGCCGCGGGTGCCCCGAGCGGTTCGATCATATCGTTCGTCAATAAAGTGGCCGAACGCTTCCCCGACAAGATCATCTCCACGCTGGCCTACCGTTACGGCCGCACGGCCCCCCGGGACATCGTTCCGGCCGACAACGTCAATATCATGCTCTGCGACATCGAGTGCAACCGCCATGCGCCCATCGAAACCGACACGACCGGCGCGTCGTTCCGCCAGGATTTCGAACGGTGGGGCGGCATCGCGAACAACATCCTCATGTGGGACTACATCGTGCAGTTCTCGAACCTGATGGCGCCTTTCCCCAACCTGCGAACCCTGCAACCCAACATGCAGTATTTCGTCCGCAACGGCGTGACGGCCCATTTCCAGCAGGGCAACATCAGCGGAGGCGGCGAGTTCAGCGAGCTGAAACCCTATCTGGTGGCCCGGCTGCTGTGGAATCCCGACACGGACATCGAAGCCGAAACGGCCGACTTCCTCTCGGGCTACTACGAAGAGGCGGCTCCGTACATCGCCCGGTACATCGACCTGATGCACGACGAACTCGAAGCCTCGGGCCTGCCGCTGACGATCTACGGCAAGCCGTACGATCACTTCGAAGGTTTTCTGCGTCCGGAAATCGCCGAACAGTACGAATCGTTCTTCGATGCGGCCGAACAGGCCGTCGCCTCGAAACCCGAGGTGCTCGAACGTGTCCGCACGGCCCGGCTGCCGCTCACGTTCTCGCTGCTGGAAATCGCCAAAGCACGCGGGACGGACGAAGACAGGGTGTTCGAGCGGACGGAAGACGGATGGCGCGTACGGCCCGAAATCGAGACGAAGCTGGACGCCTTCCGCGACCTGTGCAACAAGGTCGGCGTCGAACGTTTCGTGGAGGGAGCCATTTCGCCCGACGAATACTGGCAGCGGACCCGCGACGCGTTCGCCTCGATCGTGCAGCCGTAAAAGTATCCGGAAGACATCGTTTGCGGCTGAATTCGTTACCGGATTCGGCCGCAAACCGTTATCTTTGCCCGACGGAACCGAAAACGCTCCCCGCAGAACGGAAAGTCGATAACGGCTCCGGCCTGCCGTCGGGGCAAAAGAACCACTCGAATACGCCGTTCAGGAACGACCGGACCGGGACATGACGTACCGAAATACGGATACGTCGAAGTTATACGATCGCTAACACAAAAAATATGAAAAGTCTCAAAATACGATCTCTCGACGATCTGCCCGAAGCGGCCGAAGCAATCCTCGCAGCGCTCGCAGGTCGCACCGTCGTTGCCTTCAGAGGCGGCATGGGAGCCGGAAAAACGACGCTCATCCGAGAAATATGCCGTCTTCTGGGCGTCACCGATACGGTGAGCAGCCCGACTTTCGCCATCGTGAACGAATACCGAGGCGAAGGCATCGCACCGGTCTACCACTTCGATTTCTACCGGATCGAACGCATCGAGGAAGCCTTCGATTTCGGTTACGAAGAGTATTTTTACAGCGGCAACCTCTGTCTGGTGGAGTGGCCCGAGAAAGTGGAAAGTCTGTTGCCCGACGACGTGATGACGGTTCGCATCGACACTCCGGACGAGGACGTACGCCTCATTGCTTTCGACTGATACCTAAGACCGGAAACGCGACACGGAAATCCCTGCCGAAAAAAATCCGAGAACCGGCAGACGACTCCGGCCACAGGACATGGCGGGCGAACAGACCAAAAAAAAGCGAGGTCGCATATCCTGCGACCTCGCTTTTTTGCTAAGATAAGACAGTGCCCGGAGCTACCTTGCCCGATGAATCCAGATACCGTCGAAAATGCCCTCGTATTCGCGTTTTTTCTGCACAGCCTCGGGCTGTGTGCCACACTCGAAAATCGAGACCATGATCCGGCCGTTGCGCTGGGGAATCTTGCGGAAAGCAAGCGAATCGTCGATCTTACGGGCCGAGGCGATGAAACGCTCGGCGTTCTCATCCGTGCTGAACGTCCCCGCGATGACATAATAATTGCCCGGCGTGACGGCCGTAACAGATGGTTCCTCGGAGGCCGGCTTCGGCTCCGCGACCGGAACATCTGAAGAATCGGACACGGCGGGAAGAGGGGTTTCCTCCGCAAGTCCGGCAGTCGGAAGGGACGAAGAATCCGCCTCTTCCGCCCGTTGCGACGGCTCGGCGACAGCAACGGTCGCAACGCCCTTCTCCGGCCGCAAATCGGGACGAATCCGGTATTCGAGCCATGCGATGACACCGAACGAGAGCAGTGCTCCGAGGAACACCGCGCCGGCGATCCACGCCACGACCTGCCGCGGCATGAGCTGCGCCGGAAGCCTTTCGGCCCGCGTACCGGCAGGATTCAGCACCTGTTCGAGTTCCGGAGCGATATGGAAGACGTCATCGCGGATCTGTCCCACCGAATCGATCCGTACGCCCTCTTCGGAACACGCCTGCGCCAACCATCCGTTATAGGCTTCCCGGGCATCGTCCCGGTCGAGATCGCCATGCCGTGCGAGCAGATCGACGATGTGCGGAGCACCGGGAACCTCGTCCCGGAGCAGTTCCACCCGGTTACGAGGCGGCACCACCTCGCCCTTCGCGTTCGTGGCAGCCGGTGCGGTCACGACGCTCAGTGTGCCGATACCCGGCAGGACGATCCGGCCGTGTCCGGCCAACGCGTTGAATGTCAGTATACTTACGGATTCCATTATTTTTTCGCTTCAGGGAGTTTCACTTCCGGTTTTTTCAGGGCGCGATACAGCACGACGATGCCGAGCACGATGAACGGAACGCTGAGCCACTGTCCCATGTCGAGAGTCATCGACTGTTCGAACTCTTCCTGCGGATTCTTGATGAATTCGACCAGGAAACGGAAGCCGAACAAGGCGATCAGAAAGACACCGAACATGACTCCGGGACGTCGGAGCGCAAGTTTCTTACCGTAATACATCCAGCACAGCACGCCGAACAGCAGTAAATAAGCCAATGCCTCGTACAACTGCGTGGGGTGCATCGGTTCGGTCTCGCCCGCCCGGGAGAAAATGAATCCCCACGGCAGCGAGGTCGCCGTACCGTAGATCTCCGAATTCATCAGATTGCCGATACGCACAAGCGCCCCGGCGATACCCACAGCGATCGCGATACGGTCCAGCGACCAGATGTAAGGCATCTTGTTCTTGCGCGAAAAGAGCCACAGTCCCACCAGCAAGCCGATGGCTGCGCCGTGGCTGGCCAGCCCGCCCTGATGGACATAGAGAATCTCGACGGGATGCGACAGGTAATATCCCGGATCGTAGAACAGACAGTGTCCCAGACGCGAGCCTATGATCGTCGAAAGCACCCCGTACCAGAAAATGGAGTCGAACATCTTGTCGCTGTATCCCTCGCGCTTGATGATATTGCTGAAAATATAGGCACTGATACCCAGCGCCAGCGCCCACATCAATCCGTAATAGCGGACCTCGACGGAGCCGAACGTGAACAAAGTGGGGTGGACGTCCCACCGGACGAACAGAGGCAAAAAAAGATTCATGCTGTCGTGATGTTTCTGCCGGACCGCACGGGATGTTTTCCGCGACCGGCACCCGGCCGGGCACGCATCTCCGACGGGCCTCGTTTTCCGGCAAATGTAACGATTTTTCGGCCGAAGTGAAAGCGAAAACGTTTCTTCGCTCCGGCTCCCGTCGCACCCCGGTCCGGCTTCGACCGGCCGTACCGCAACGCGTATCTTCTGTCGCCCGCCGGCGTAAACGAAACGCGCCCCGCAGGAAGGATGCTCCTGCGGGGCGCTCAACGATCCGATTCGGCGGAACCGTTATTTTTTCATGTACTGTCCCATCAGTCTGGCGATGTACTTTCCGACGATGTCGAATTCCAGATTGACCGTCGTTCCCACGCGGAAGGTGTGGAAGTTCGTGTGCTCGTGCGTGTAGGGAATAATGGCGACGCGGAACGACCCTTCCCGCGAATCGACGACCGTCAGACTCACTCCGTTCACGGCGACGGAGCCTTTTTCGACCGTGACATTGCCCTGCGAGGGATCGTATTCGAACGTATAGTACCAACTGCCGTCGGCTTCGGCAATCGCGGTACACTGAGCCGTCTGGTCCACATGTCCCTGCACGATATGTCCGTCGAGCAGCGCGTCGGGACGCATACTGCGTTCGAGATTGACCAGATCGCCTACGGCCAGTCCTCCGAGATTGGACTTGATGAGCGTTTCCCGGATCGCGGTGACGGTATAGCGCAATCCGTCTATCGCCACGACGGTCAGACAAACGCCGTTATGGGCTACGCTTTGGTCGATTTTCAATTCCGGGGCGAACGGACACTCGAGCGTGAAATGACGATTGCCCCCCTCTTCGCGGATAGCCACGATTTTCGCGGTGGTTTCGACGATTCCTGAAAACATGATTCTTTCGGTTTGAGATGATTATTGACGCCGCATCGCTGCGAACGCAGGACGGGCGCGCGAATTACAGGTTCTTTTTGATGATGATGCCTTTGACGATATACAATCTCTTGATTTCGTCCCTGGTCACGGTAATCGGATCGTATTGATCCCTATTCACCGGCAACAGCAACAGAGCGGAGGGATCGCCGCCGCAACGGATGATCCGTATTCCCTTGAAATAAGAGGTGATGACCAGATACGACTCGCCCGGAACGATGGCGTCCGCCGACCACTTTTTCAGCACCACGATCGATCCGGCGGTAATATCGGGGTGCATGGCCGTACCGATATTCAGCGCGGCGATGTCGCAATCGTTGAACATCGGAACGTTTATCCGCGACTGAGGTTCGGGCAAAGGCGTTTGCTCGACCGCTGCCAGAACATCCATTCCGTAATAGGGTACACCCTCATCCGAAACCGGGGCTTGTTGTTCGATGAGCATTTCGCCTTCTCCGGTCAGCAGCCATCCCTTGCTGACCATCGGATATTTCGTCGTGATCAACGTGGCCAGATCACGGCTGATACCGTTGTTTCCTTTTTTGATCTGGTACAGGTTTTCGCTCCGTTTGAGACCGATATTCAGCGCAAACGAATTGACCGAAAGACCTGCCCACTTGATCACGCGTTCCAATCTGTGCCAAGTATCCAACATTACATTGTATTTTTTATAACGCAAAAGTACATCTTTTGTTTCGAATAATAACAGATAG
>UROX01000081.1 GCA_900549685.1 uncultured Alistipes sp. | reverse complement strand
GTCTACTGATCCCGCGAACGGACCGGAACTGCGCTCCGGTGAAAGCAAAAAGCATAAACCACAGATAATCAAGATATATAAAATCTATCTTTTGCACGAATCTCAGGCAGAAGAGCCTGAAAAAGCAGAATTCGACGGGAGTTGCGTTATCAAATCGCACTCCCGTCGAATTACTTTAAACAGGATATATTCGACTAAATGGGATCGTTAAAATGCCATTGAAAAAAGGCCTATTTACCTGTTTCCTGCAACAACATACCCGTTGTCAACAATAAATCGACATGCGCCATCACCAGATCATAGCGTGCGGAGAGCAAATCGACAGCCGCGTTGAAATAACTGATCTGCACATCACGGAAGTCGAACTGCGAAAGCGTTCCGGAAGCGAATTTCTGTTCCGCGATCCGCAGACTCAATTCAGAGGTCGCCAGCTGCTCCTCACGCAGACCGACCAACTCCCGGCGAAGCAGGAAAGCGTCATACTGCTTGTCGACATCATAACTGACCGAAAGTTTCATATCTTCGAGCGACAGTTTCTCGATTTCATGGTTGATCTGCGCCACCCGCACGGCACGCCGCCGCTGACTGCCGTTGAAGATATTGAATGAAATCTTCGCGGAAACATAAGGCTGTATCTGGCGGTTGTCGATTCCGGCAGTACGATTGTAAGCGTAACCGGCTCCCACGCCCACATTCAGACTCGGATAATAATCCGAACGGGCGACGAGCGTCTCCTCGGCGCGAAGCCGGATAGCAGCATACTGTTTGCGGATCGAAGCATTGTCGCTTTGCGCGATCCGGTGCAGTTCGGCCGGATCGAGTCGCTCGTCGATCGCCGGAATGCTGTCCGTCAGCGTCCAATCGCCTCCGCGCTCCACGGCAAGCAGGAATCCCAACTGCCGGCGAGCGTCCTCATAATTGTTTTTCTGGCTCAGATAGGTGGCCCGATCCTGCAACCAGGCATTCTTCGCCTGCAACAATTCGAGATTGCGGACCACACCCAGGTCCGCCGCATGCTGCTCACGGCGGAAGCGGTCCATGGAAGCGTCCATCAGCTGTTGCGCAATCGTCACCTTTTCCGATTCCAGAACGGCCAGATAATAGGCCGAGATGATCGACCGCACCGTATTCTCGATCAGCACGGTCTGCGAACCTTCGGCCTGTTCCTGCGCCGCATCGAGTTTGGCTTTCGTACGCCACACGCGAAAACCGCCGAAAAGGGTCCACGACAAGTCGAGGCTGGGCTGCACGCTCAGCGTCGAATAATCCTCCGTGTCCGACCCCTGCGGCATCGTACGGCTGAAATTAGTGGAAGCCCCGACCGCTACGGACGGATAAAGTCCGGCGGCGCCCCACGTATTGTTCACGGCCGAAGTCCGGGTTTGCAGTTCGCCGACTTGAAGATCGTAATTATTCCTCAACCCGATATCGATCGCCCTGGCCAGTGTCAGAGCATTTCCGTTCTGTGCAGCCGCCGGCTGCCGCACGGCCCCGAACAAACAGATCGCCGCACAAAGTACACTATATCGCATCATAGTTTTCATTCGTTGAAATCCGTATTCTGCACCATGTCCTTTACTGCCGTTTCCGCGCTTTCGGGCGTGGCATCCGGATGCCGGAGCCGCCGAAAGAAGAATTTGAACCGGTTGGCCGTCTTGATAAGCACCGGGAAGCACGTCAGTATGAAAAACGTCCCGAACAGGATGCCGTACCCGAGCGTAATGGCCATAGGCAGGACGAAACGGGCGTCGCTGCTGCCTTCGCGGATCAGCGGGAACAATCCGGCCGTCGTCGTCAGCGACGTGAGTATAATGGGTCGGAAACGCGACCGGGCAGCCTCGACGACCGCCTCGTCGACTTTCATCGACAATTTCAGGCAATCGTTGTAGCGGGAGATGAAGACTACAGCGTCGTTGATAATCGTTCCCGAAAGGGCCACCATGCCCCAGATGGTCATCATCGAAAGCGGCACGCCCTCGATCCAATGCCCCCAGATCGCCGACATGCACCCCACGGGGATCATCAGAACCACGAGCGACATCTGAAGCGTCGAACGCAGGTAGATGACCAGTATCATAACGATGATGAACAACGCGATCATGTAGAAACTCTTGATGGTCTGCATCTCGTCGCGCATGTCCTTCATCTGCCCCTGCTGCATGTACGTAATATCCGGATAGCGTGCGAGAATTTCGGGCAGGATATGCTGCTCGATCTCCTCCATGACAGGAATCACCGACGCCGAAGCGTCTTCCATATAGGCGTCGACGCGAATCTCCTTCCGCCCGTTGTAGTGGTTGATCGAAAGGACGCTGCGGCCCAGATCCAGGTCGCACAGTTCGCCGAGCGGATAGACGCCGTTCGACGTGCGGATCATCATTTTAACCAGATCGCCCATCGTCCTGCGATCTGTATCGGGATAGCGGACATAGAACCACACCTCGTCCTTGCCCTCCTGCAAACGCTGCGCGAGCGATCCGTAAAATGCCTCGCGAACCTGCCCCATCACCTGCTGCTGGGTGAGTCCCAGGCTGTAAGCCAGCGGCTTGAGCCGAACACGGACCTCCTGGCCGCCAAGCTGCGCATTGTCGATAACATTGTACAGCGCGTCGAGTTCGCGCAGACGGGCCTGAAATTCGGAACTCGCCCGTTCGAGAGTCTCCATGTCATAGCCGAACAGACTGATCGAGACCTGCGCTCCGAAACGGTGTCCGGCGCCGATGGCGAACTTGTAGGCGGACGGGATCGTCCCCAGCTCTTTCGATATGCAGGCCTTGATCTCGTCCGTTCCGATCTCCGACTGGTCGAGACGCCGCAGGAAGACCACCACCGACCCGGCATGACTGCCTGTCTCGCTGCCCGAAAAAGCGGTCCCCGTGCGCATGTTGATCAATTTGATGAACGACGGTTCCCGATAACGCTCCATCAGCATGGAATCGACCCGCCAAACAACGGATTCGATGCGTTTGAGTTCAGCCGTCAGCTGATCGTAATTCGTACCCGGTTTCATCGCCAGTTCGATATTGAAGCTGTCTTCGTTCATCGACGGCAGGATCGTAAAGCCGATGCGGCCGCCGCCGATCAATCCGGCCGTCAGCAGGAAGCAGGCGGCGAGCGACGACAACACGACCGACCGGTGTCCGAGAGCCCAGCGAACGAAAGGCAGATAGACCCGTTCGCACAGCGAGCGCATTCCCCGGTCGAATCCGCTGCGGATACGCCCGTAGAACGAAATGGTCGCAGGCGGCGCCAGAACCTTGGCCGACGCACAGTGAGCCGGAAGCATGAACATACTCTCCAACAGGGAAAACAGCAGGCAGACGATAACGACCACCGCCATTTCATACATCATTTCGAGATTGCCCTGGATGAAGAGAATCGGCAGAAACGCGACCAGCGTCGTCAACACGGAAACCAGTACGGCGGGCAGCATCTCCATCGTTCCTTCGACGGCCGCTTTCCGCGCCGGCAACCCCTGCTGAAACCGCGTATAGATATTTTCGCTGATGACGATACCGTCGTCGACGAGGATTCCCACGATGAGAATCATGCCGAACACCGATATGAAATTCATGGTCAGCCCCATGAGCACCGCCACGACGAACATGCTGAGGAAAGCCATCGGAATGCCCCACGCCACCCACACCGACAGGCGGAAGCTCAGGAACAGCGACAAACACAACACCACCAGCAGCATACCAGCCAAACCGTTGCTGTACAGAATATTGAGTTGTCCGCGGAGCGTTTCGAGAAAATCGTGCATGAATTCGAGCCGATAGCCGTTATCGCGCTCGTTGAACTCGCGGATGTAGTCGTGCAGATAGGCGGAGATACGCTCCAGGTCCTCGGTGGCCAGGTTGTCGATGCGGAACATGACGTTGCGCTCGCCGTCGACATAGCTCGCCGTCGGAATATCCTCGAAGATCATCCGTACGTCGGCCACGTCTCCCACACGAATCAGATCGCCGTTGGCATTGGCCCGCACCACGATTCGCTCCACATCGTCGGCTGAAACCGACCGGTAGCGCGAATTGATTTTGATCTCCTCCCTGGGATTTTTGATCTTGCCGCCGTAAATATCGACATTGTTGGCGGCAATGGCATTCTTGATCTCCGAGAAGCTCATGCCGTAACGCTGCAACACCTCTTCACGAACCTCGACGGACATCTCCATCCGCGCAGGATAGCCGATCAGCGTCACCTGCGAGATCAAGCCCGAACCCAGGAAGTCGTCTTCGATACGCTGGGCCGTGCGCTTCAGCGACATGATGTCCTCCGGTCCGCGGGCCTGGGTCAGAGCCAGGAATCCGGAAAGCGACGTAGTTTTGGTCTTGGTGATGACCGGATTCTCCGCCCCGGCAGGGAAATTCGAAATTTTGTCTATCGCGTTCTTGATGTCGTCCAACACCACGTCGACATCGTAGTCGGTGCGGATGAGTATGGACACGAGCGACTGGTTCTCCATGGATTTGGAACTGATCTCCTTGACTCCGACCACGCCCCGCAGCGCATTTTCGACGAGCGTCGTCACGCCCTCCTCCATCTCCTTGGGCGTGGCGCCCTGATAGGTCACCGATACGGTGATCAGCCGGGACTCGGTGATCGGGAACGAAGCCTTGCGGATAGAAAACAGGGCCGCAATGCCGAAGACCAGCGTCAGGAATACCAACGCCTGCGCATAGAACGGATACCGAACGAATGCAGTGATTGCTTTCCGCATGACTATTTCGTTTTATCAGACGCCCGACGACCTTTCAGCAAACCGATCTCCATCCCGTCGGAAGGATTGACCAGCGATTCGGCAACGACGAGCGTTCCGGGTTCCAGGCCGCGCAAATAGGCGTAATCCTCATCCACATAAACGACCTCGACCGACCGGGCGCGCAGGCGGCCGTCGATGCAGGCATAAACCGTATCGTCGCCGAAGAGGGCTTCGCGCGGCAGGCGCACGACCTCTTTGAGCCGGGCCGCAGCAATACGCACCCGGTAGAGCTGGCCTGAAATCAGATTGCGGCCGGGAGTTTCGACCCGAATATAGACCTTCACGCGCTGTGTGTTCTCATCCACGAACGGGGCGATGCGGGCGACCGTACCGCGGAAACCGCCCCTTTCGTCCTCCACCGTCACGGCGCTGCCGCAGGAAAAATAACGCACATAATCGGGTTCGACGCCGGCTTCCAGTTCGAGCCGGTCGGTCTGGGTGATGGTGGCGATCTCTCCCCCGACGGAGGCGATGGCGCCGACCTCTTTGCTCACCGTCGAAAATACGCCGTCGAAAGGGGCGTAAACGGCGTATTTGCGCAGATTGATCTCGGCCTGCCGAACTCCGTAGTATTCGGAAATGACATTCCGGACTGCCAGATAAACTTTCTCCTTCGCACTGTTGATCGCCGGAAGCGGCGGCAGGTCCTCGTCGACGGAAAGTCCGTTGAAGAAGGCGTTCCATTTGTCCGCCTCTTGGGGAAAGTCCACGGCCAGATCGGAAAGCTGCTGCGAAAGCAAACTCATATAACGGCTCCGGGCAGCCATCAGCGATGCGCGCGCGTCGTCGTCATAGAGCCGGACGAGCAGGTCTCCCTTCCGGAAACTCGTTCCTTCACGCAGCGCGACCGGCCCTGCGACGATGCGCGCGCTGACCTCCGAGCTGAGCCGGACCGTCGCCCCGGCATGAACCTTCGCAAAACAGGTGTAAACGACGTCGTAGTCCCGCAAGGCGACCGTATCGGCCCGGACGTGTACGACACTTTTCTTCGCCTTGTTCTTCTCGGCGACCGGTTTGGTTACGACCATATAGCGGTACGCACCATAGGCCGCAATCAGAATGAAAGCGACCAGTACTGCCTGCAATAATCTATGTTTCTTCATATCAGGATCTGTTCGGGAAAATTAACACGGCGATGAACCCGTAAATGCCGAATACGGCCGTCAAGGCAAGATCGACGAGATGGAATGCGCCCGTGAGCCTGCAACGGTTCAGCCGTTTGACGACGAGCAGCAGGAGTGTGAAAAACAGGTTGACGAGCCAGAACTGCCGCACCGGATTGGGAATGGGAATGAAATGCGCATATCCGGGCGTCAGCATGATGCGGAACGGGAATATCCGCTCTTCGGCAGCGGCGGCCGGCGAATTGCGGTAGTTGTTCACTGCGATCGCGCAACGGTCGACTGGCCCGAAATCGCGATCGAGGACATACATCGTGCTGCTGTCCTGCTCAAGATTCTTGTACGAACGGAAATAGCGGTTGTAGGTCAGCATGAACCGGCCGTTGTTCTTTCCGATAGGCAGTTTTTTCAGCGTATAGTCGGTCAGCAGCGCATAAAGCTCGTTATCGGGAGTGAAGATATGGCAGTAAATCTCCCCCGGCACGTGACATTTGATCTGCTTGATCTCGAAATCGTTGTCAATGGCCTTCACGCGCGGTGCGCCGTGGACCATCAGCAAATGAAAGAGTTTGCCGCGGGCGTCGACCACGAAATAGCCGTCGTCGCGGGATTTGATCGGCGAAGGAATGCCGAAGATGTCCCGCGCCGGAGCACGGAACCCGGCTTCGCGAAGCGCCTCGTCGAAAATCCGGCTCTTCTGTGTATCGACGCTATTCGTCGCAGCGTCGATGAACTCGATGCCCCGCTTGCCGATCCGGAAGAGGTCGTGCGGCAGATCGACGCCCGGATGTCCGGGACACGACTCGAACAGGGGAGCCAGCGCGAAATCGAATCCGCGGTCCCCGATGAGCATCACGCGGCGCACGCTCCGCAGCACCTCCTGCGTGAGCGGCTCGCCCATAAGCGAATCGGGCATCATGCCCAGCATCTTCAGCTTGCGCGCATTGTCGAAAGGAAGCAGCCGGGCATATTCGTTTTCGGTCAGCGAATTGCCGTTGCGGTCGTAATATATCATGCGGTTGGCTTGCCGGAGCGAATCGTACACCTCTTCGCTGAACACGAAATCGCGCTTCACCTCGCTGTAATAGAGCAGGCGTTTGCCCGCACGCTTCTCAAACCGGCTGCGGAACAGATCGGGCAGATAAAAGCCCAAAATCAGGATGGTGGTGAACACCAGCAGCACTCTTACAATTTTCGCCGTCATATCTACAACTCCCCCTTATTGAACCGACGGGCCGTGAAGAGCACCGAGACACTCGAAACTCCCGTAAGAGCCGCAAGCACCGGCAGAAGCGTCTCCACATTGCCGACAGCAAATTTTCTCATAAATACCGAAATCAGCAGATAGGCGACGATAAAATAGAAGAAGCGGAATTTCCCCACCGGCTCCATTGCAATCATCGCTATCCAGAAATAGGCCGTCATGCCACCCAGCACCCACGGCATCATCGTCACCAGTGCTGCCCGGATTACCTCGGCGGGAAGGTAGACGGCCGTCAGCCCCACGAACAGCAGCAGGCAGCAGGTCAGAATCGCCGACAACAGCAGAAATCCGTAAAGCACCATGCTGTAAACGACCCGAACCGGTCCGAGCGGCAGGTGCAGCGAGAGTTTGATCCGTTTGTCGACCACCTCGGGCAGAAACTGCGACACCCCGATCAGCACGGCCGCGAACAGCGGTACGAAATGGAACAGCGCGAAAAACACCTCCTTATTGGTCAACAGCCGCGACAGGTAAAACGGAGCGTCGTCACGAATACCCCCGGCGACGCCGGCGAATATGCCGACCACGGCTGCAAGTCCCGCCACGAGTGCCACGAGCGCAAACCAGCGGGTTTTGATCCACTCCTTGTATATAAGATGTAAAATCATATCTTTCAGCTATTAAAATCAATTTACATTCGGATTTCCGAGTCCCGGCATGATCAGTACGCCCAAAAATCCGTAGACGCCGAACAACGCCACGATCATCAGATCGGCAAGCGCGAAAGGATTGTCCAGCGGCTCCCTGCGACGACGCTTGATCACAACCATGATTCCCGTCAGGCAAACGCTGACCAATAGCCAGAGAAGCCCCTCGGACCACGTGAAACGCAGCCCGCGCCAAGGCGTAAGACGCACGGTAAAGGGAAACACGATTTGTTGCACTTTATATTTCGCAGTCTGTTCATAGGTGCGGTTACTCACCGTACAACTGTCGATCATCCGGTAATCGACATCCGTAACGTAACAGGTCGTATGATCGTGATAGGCATAGATGAACTTGTTGAACAACAGCATGCTGTGCATCTCCACCCACATACCGCGCGTATCGGGCAGCGGAAGCCGGCGGAAGGCATAGTCGCGTCCCATCCGGTACACATCGCCCTTTTCGGTCAGCATCATGGCAAGAAATTCGGGCCGGTCGGCAAAGCTCAAATTACGCACCCCGCATCCTTCCGGCAGTACGATCCGCTCGACCTCTGGCGCTCCGCCGCACATTCCCATACGGAAAAGCCCTCCGCGACTGTCGGTCATGAAATAACCCAGCGTCTCGGCATCCGTACGGTCTGCAGGCGCCCAGGCGCCCGACGCCGGAGAGACGAATCCCGCACCGGCAAGTGCACGGCGAAAAGCCGTCGTTTTCGCCGTATCGACCCGGTTCGAGGGAGCATCGAGAAACTCAATCCCGCCGCGGCCGAAACGAAACAGATCCTGCGTCCGGTAATCGTTCGAAACATAGGACAGCTTGTCCTTCAAATCGAACAATCCGTAGTCCCGGCCTCCGCCGTCGCCGAAGTAGACCGCATAATCGTGCGCAGACACACACTCTGGCGTGACGGCGACACCACAGACGGTTTCAGGCAGACGTCCTTCGTAGATAAGCTGCGAAGCGTTTTCAAGCACGGCCAGCGTATCGACCTGTTCGGGCGTATAGGCGTTGCCCTTCGAATCCCTGATTTCGTACCAGATACCGGACCTGTCGGACGGATCGTCGGAATAGATGCTTTTCGAGATGATGAAATCGCCCAGAACTTCCGAATAAACGATCTTTTTATAATCGCCGTGCCACGATGCGGGAATCATGCGGTAGAACCCGGGCAATGCCATGGCAGCCGCGAATGCGGCGAACAGAACGGCGATGGCGCGTATGATATTTCGGTACATGGCTATCGTTCTCCTTTACTGAAACGGTATGACGAATACAACAGCAACGGGAAAGACCCCGCGGCGATCACCAGCAGGGGAAGCGCCGACGAGAAATAGGACCCCGGAGCTTCTCCGCACACGACGAACGGAGAAATGAGATAATATCCCGCAACGGCATACAGCAATGCCCGCCAACGGTTCGGTTCGAGCGCAATCATGGCAATGAACCCGTAAACCGGATATGCCGCCAGCAGCCAGGGCAATACGGACTTCAACGCCGGAAGCGTAATTTCAGCCGGAAACAGGGCAGCGCTCTTCGCAGCGAACAGTCCGTATAGCAGCGCATTGGAAACGGTGATCGCCGCAACGCCATAGAGGGCCATACCCAGCACCAACCGCGTATTGGCGACCGGCAGATGAAGCATCAGCCGGATACGCCGGTTCACGGTCTCCGGCAGGTATTGCGTGACGCCGACGCTCGCGGCGATCAGCAGCGGCACGTAAAGCAACATACGATAATAGATCAACGGCGGATTATCGTACAGCACTTTGAGCATATAGGTCTTGGCCCCGAACCGTTCCATGCCGTTCTCCACCCGGATGAAGACGTAAAAGACCGTCGCCAGTCCCAACACGAGCGCCGCAAGGTAAGTCCAGCGGGTCTTGATCCACTCCTTATAGAAAATATGCCAAACTATCTTTCCCATCTGCATCAGTATTTACCCGTAAGTCCGATAAAGGCATCCTCCAAGGTGAGGTTTTCCCGCCGGAAGTTGACGAATCCGACGCCCCGGCTCTGCAAAAGCGCGACGATCTCCTCTTCAGTGGCATAGGTGTACAGCTCGCAATGGTTGTTCAGCCGTTCCAGATTGACAACCTCCGGCGAACCCGAAAGGTCGAACTCTCCCTCGGCCTCGAAGAAAAACCCTTTGAAATCACGCTGAAAATCGGCCAGCGGTCCCTGATAGAGCACCCGGTTATAGTCCATGATCAGGATGTCGTCGATCAGCCGCTCCATATCCTGAATGATGTGCGAGGTGAGGAAAACCGTCTTGCCCCTCGACTTGGCGTATTCGCGCAGGTAGTCGATGAACAGACGCCGATAACCCGGGTCCAGTCCCAGCGAGAAATCGTCGAGGATCAGCAGGTCGGGGTCCTGGGCCAGAATAAGCCCCAAAGCCACCTGTGCACGCTGTCCGCACGACATGGTCGAGATTTTCTGCCGCGGGAGAATCTTCAGCCGGTTGATCAGGTTGAAATAGGCGTCACGGTCCCATTTTTCATAAAACCCCGAATAGAACTTCTCGATCTGGTGGACATTCATAAACGAATACTGAATATGCCCCTCGATCAGGTAACCGATGCGGGCCTTCGTCGCGGGCGACAGGTTCTGCGTATCCTCGCCATAGATCAGACACTGGCCCGAGCGGGGAGCCAGAAATCCGTTGAGGATATTGATCGTCGTACTCTTGCCCGCACCGTTCTTGCCCAGCAAACCGAGAATGCGACCTTCACCGACAGAGATGTTCAGATTTTCGTAAACCAGTTTTTTGCCATAGTAGTGCGTCAGGTTGCGGCACTCTATTACATTTTTGCGTTCTTCCATCAGGAATGATTAAAAGATTAGTAATTTTCGGATTATTTTTTAATGAATTCCACGCCGCGTCCCGGAAGAATATCTTCGTAGGTGTGCAGATCTTCGCCGGTCACCGTGTTATAAACATCGATGGTCGTCGGCTTCTTTTCCCGGTCGTAAAGATAGACCACCGTACAATCGTCCTTGTCGCTGAGCGCCGTGCCGGCAATAAGCACGAAAACAT
>UROX01000080.1 GCA_900549685.1 uncultured Alistipes sp. | reverse complement strand
TGGACGTTTGAACTTTACTCTTGACGGCTTTTGAAAGTGTCGAAGTTTCAGAAGCAAGAATATAAAGTTAACGTCTTTTATGTATACCGCCTCCGACTTCCGGTCGGGAACGGGAAAATATCGTCTTCCGTACGTTATCTATCCATAGGCAATCGGGTTATGAAAGTTTCGTGCATGAGGGACAAATATAAATTATTTCCGCGAAAATGCGTCTACGATTACAAAGATATTATCTTTGCCTATAAATTAATCGCATTCCGACATGGCATTGTTCAACTTCTTTTCAAAAAAAGACAACAAGAAAGACCTCGACAAGGGACTCGAAAAGACCAAGCAGGGCGTCTTTTCGAAACTGGCCCGCGCCGTGGCCGGCAAGTCGAAGGTCGATGACGAGGTGCTCGACGATCTGGAAGAGGTGCTCATCACCTCGGACGTGGGCGTCGATACGACCCTGCGCATCATCGAGCGCATCGAAGCGCGTGCGGCCCGCGACAAATATATGAACGCTGCGGAACTGAACGGCATTCTGCGCGACGAGATCACCGCCCTGCTCGAGGAGAACAAAGACGGAGCGGGCGACGGACCCGACTACTCGAAACGCAACGGCATGCCCTATGTCGTGATGGTCGTGGGCGTGAACGGCGCCGGCAAGACGACGACGATCGGCAAGCTGGCCTCGAAACTCAAGAACGCAGGCAAGAAAGTCTATATCGGAGCGGCTGATACGTTCCGTGCGGCGGCCATCGACCAGCTGGCCGTATGGGCCGAACGGGCCGGCGTGACGATGATCCGTCAGGAAATGGGTTCCGATCCTGCGTCGGTGGCCTTCGACACGCTGCGCAGCGCCGTGGCCAACGATGCCGACGTCGTGCTCATCGACACGGCGGGCCGTCTGCACAACAAGATCGGCCTGATGAACGAGCTGACCAAAATCCGCAACGTGATGGCCAAGGTGATTCCCGACGCTCCGCACGAAGTGATGCTGGTACTCGACGGCTCGACGGGACAGAACGCCTTCGAACAGGCCAAACAGTTCACGCAGGCCACGCAGGTCACCTCGCTGACGATCACCAAACTCGACGGCACGGCCAAAGGAGGCGTCGTGATCGGCATCAGCGACCAGTTCAAGATACCCGTGCGCTACATCGGCGTCGGCGAAGGCATCGACCAGTTGCAGGTCTTCGACCGCCGCGAGTTCGTAGACAGCCTGTTCGGCGAGTAGCCGAAACAGCTTTCGGGCGAAATCGTTCAGCAATATACTTCCGGCCGGCGACAAAAACACCGGCAGACAACGGGCGGGCCGCAGATGACATTCGTCGATCTGCGGCCCGCCCGTTTTTCGATATTCTATCCGGACATTTTTCGCAGCACCTCACAGTCTCCGGGCAGTGCCCTACCCTACCGGCAGGAATAAGAAAAACCGCTCCGGGCACACGACGAGACTGCGAACGCGGACGGATGTTTCAGCGGGCCGGCTCTTGTCCCGACCGTCGCGTTTCCGGACTGCGGCATCAGCCCCTGCCGGAACTGCAGGCGGGATACCCCGACTGCAACCAGACAGACACTCCGGTTCCGAAAAACATCACAGAAATCCGTTACACGAAGAACGGGCAATTGCAACCGCGAGGGACAGCGCGGGATCGGCAAACCATGATCCGAACGGCCGTACACCGCAACCGGCCGTCGCAGGAATCAGTACCGGACCGTATCGATTCCATGATCCGGAGCACCGCACAAGCGCAGCCGCAACAGGTTGATCGCATGGGACGAGGCCCGTTCGATATTTTGCTCGCGAAGCGACCCGAAAACCATCCGGGTCGAGAACACGCCTTCGGGACCCGCCACAGCCATCCATACCGTCCCGACCGGCTTGTCGGTCGTACCGCCCGACGGCCCCGCAATGCCGGTCGTCGAAATACCGTAGGTAGCCCCCGTCGCCCGTCTCACACCCTCGGCCATCTGCTCGGCCACGGGACGGCTCACGGCTCCGTAACGCTCCAGATCGGAAGGATCGACGCCCAACAGCGCCGTCTTGACCTCGTTGGAATAAGCCACTACCCCGCCCCGGAAATAGGCCGAAGCTCCGGGCAGAGCCGTAAAACGATGGGCGATATTGCCGCCCGTGCAGGATTCCGCCGCCGCGACCGTCGCGGAGCGACGTTCGAGCAATTCGCCGGTCGCACTTTCGAGCGAGGCATCGCCGTAGCCGACGACACGGTAGGGAATCAGCTGTTCCAGCCGTTCGAACTGCCGGTCTATTTCGGCGGCGGCTTCGCGTCCGTCCACATCGTAGGCCGACAGGCGGAGCCGGATATTCAGTGCGCTGGGCAAATAGGCCAAATGCAGGTAAGGAGGCAGCGCACGCTCCCACGGAGCGATCGACTCGGCCAGAATCGACTCGGCCAACCCGAATGTGATGGCCGTTTTATGGACAATGGCCCGCAGGCGGAAATGCTCGCACAGCCGCGGAAGCACCTGCTCCTCGACCAGCGTTTTCATCTCGAACGGCACGCCCGGCATCGAGACGAGCACCCGGCCGTCCCGTTCGAACCACATGCCCGGAGCCGTTCCGCACCGGTTTTTCAGCACGGTGCATCCGTCCGGCACGAGCGCCTGCCCCTGGTTGAGTTCGTTGAAGTCGATATGCCGCAGAGCCGTCATTTCGCGCACCTGTTCGAAAACGGCTTCGTCGCGCACGAGCGTCATGCCGAACAGCCGGGCGAGCGTATGTTTGGTGATGTCGTCCTTCGTCGGACCGAGACCGCCCGTACACAACACGATCTCCGACCGCGACAGGGCATCGGTCACGGCCCGCGATATTTCGTCTTCTGTATCGGACACCGATGTGATCCGATGGATCCTGATCCCTGCGGCATTCAGCCTGCTGCCGATCCATGCCGAGTTGGTATCGACGATCTGTCCGATAAGGATCTCGTCGCCGATGGTAATGATTTCTGCCTGCATCGCTCTTTCTCCCGATTTAACGTCCGCCGGAAGTCTCTTTCCTTTTCCCCGAAACAAGCATACCGGGAATGCAGGACCGGAGGACGGTTCGTTGCGGACAAAGATACCGACTTTCGCGACAGGTTGTCCGTCCGGCGATATTTTTCCATATCTCGGGACAATTGTATATTGCGATCCGCAGGCAGCATTCCGTACCGACTGCAATCATTCACGACGACAGGACATGTCCCCCTCGCAACTTTCCCTTACCCCGGCGGAGCCCCGCTGCCGTTATCCGAAAAACCGGACGGCAGCGACGACCGTCGGTATATATCGGGACATGCGATAGCGCATTATCCTTATGGCCCCCGCCCCTATCGGCGGCATGCGTCGAACGGTGGCCTCGTTCCGTTTCGAACCCGGGCGGGAGAAATCGGTTACGCCCCGGCCCCCTGAGGCTCCGGAGCCACTCCGAATACCCGAAAAACAGCCGGGGAACAGAGATGCCTCTGTCCCCCGGCTGAACGTTCCTCGCAGGATCGCAGGAAAATCTATTCTTTTTTCGTTTCCGCCTCGGCTTTCAGGCGTTTACAGATGCGTTTGACGAATTTCGGGCCGTTGTAGATGAAGCCCGTATAAACCTGGACGAGACTGGCTCCGGCCTCGAGCATGGCCACGGCATCGTCTTCGGTCATGATGCCGCCCACGCCGATGATCGGGAACCGGCCCTCGGTCTTGCGGTGGATGTAACGCACCGTCTCCAGCGAACGCCGGGTGAGCGGCGCTCCGCTGAGACCGCCCCGACCGATCTGCGCCACCGTCTCGGCAGGCGTCGCGAGTCCCTCGCGGCTCGTGGTGGTGTTCGTCGCCACGATGCCGTCGATACCGCATTCGGACAGAACGGCGATCATGTCGTCGATCTGCGGTTCGGTCAGATCGGGCGAAATTTTCAACAGAATCGGACGGTACTGGTTCTGTCCCCTGCGGAACTCGGTGAGTCCGCCCAGAATTTCCCGAAGGTTGTCCTTGTCCTGAAGATGTGTCAGGTTGGCGACGTTCGGACAGCTGACGTTGATGACGAAATAATCGACGTATTCGTACAGCGAACGGAACGACTTCAGGTAGTCGGCCGGCGCCGCCTCGTTGGGCGTCAGCGTATTTTTTCCCAGATTGCCGCCGATGATGCGGCCCCGTTTGCGACGGCGCAGATGCCGCAGCGCATTTTCCACCCCGTGGTTGTTGAATCCCATACGGTTGATGATCGCACCGTCGAGCGGCAGACGGAACAATCTCGGACGCGGGTTGCCGCTCTGCCCCTTGGGCGTGACCGTCCCGATCTCGGTGAATCCGAATCCCAGCGAATGCAGTTCCTCGAACACTTCGGCGTCTTTGTCGAACCCGGCAGCGATACCGACCGGATTGGGAAACTTGATGCCGAACACCTCGCGTTCGAGCGACGGATGCCGGACCGAAAAGATCGCCCGCATCGCCAACCCCGATCCGGGAATGTAATGAACGACCCTGAGGCACGTTACGATGATGCGGTGAATCGTTTCCGGAGAAAGACGGAAAAGCAGCGGACGAAGGATTTTCTTATACATTGTCGAATATTCGATCGGTTGAAATCACGGCAAAGGTATCAATTTTTCACGAAAAGTCGAAGACGGTCCGCAGGCCGGAGATCCGGAACCGCAGGAAAGACGACGGTCCCGCACCGGAAACCGGCAAGCGCCCGGTCAGCCCTGACATACAGCCGCTCTGCAAACGATTCCCCGCTCCGCCCGCGTCTTCCGCGTCGCGGCAACTCCCTGCGGGAACGCGCGACAACCCCGGCGGGCGGCACACACATACGGTGCGATCAGAAAAACTCCGTCCGGTAGTCGTATCGGTTGCGGATCGACTCGAAGTCCTCGGGCCGGCTTTTGAGCCGTTCCGATTCGGCGACGATATCGAAATAACGGGGCATGGCTTTCCCCATGTCCTCCCACCCGACGGAGGGATCGGGACGGGTCGGCGACACTGCGGGCGGATACCAGTCGGCCAGCGGCAAGCCGTAACGACGGCCGACGGCCCGCACGACGGCGGCCGTGCCCGCAGCCTTGCCCTGAATCGAATAACCGGCGATGTGCGGAGTGGCCAGCGTGACGAGCGAGAGCAGCCGGCGGTCGATCTTCGGTTCGCCGTTCCACGTATCGATCACCGCACGGGAGACACGGCCGTCGAGCAACGCCTCGGTCAGCGCCTCGTCGCAAACCACTTTTCCGCGGGACGAATTGATGAATACGGCGCCCGGCTTCATGCCCGAGAAGAATGCCCGGGAAGCCATGCGCAAAGTGGGACAAGGCCCCCCCTCGGTCAGCGGCACATGGCAGGTGACGATGTCCGACCGGGACAGCAGCTCGTCCAAGGGCAGATACCCGCCCTGCGGATCGAGGGCGGCTTTGGGCGGATCGCAGCACAACACGCGGAACCCGAACCGTTTTCCGTACTCGGCGACCAGCGACCCCACGTTGCCCGCCCCTACGACGCCGAGCGTCATGCGATGCGGTGCCCACGCGTCCCGGCGCGAAAGCTCGTAGAGGGCAGCCGAGACATACTGCAACACGCCCCGGGCATTGCATCCTTGTGCGGTGACCACCTCTATGCCCCGTCCGGCGCAGTAGTCGGCATCGATATGGTCGTAACCGATGGTCGCCGTGGCGATCAGCCGCACGGGCGTGCCTTCGAGCAGCTTTGCATCGCAACGGGTGCGGGTACGGATGATGAGCGCATCGGCATCCGCGAGATCGTCATGCGCAATCCGGCTGCCTTCGACGTAAGTCATCCGGGCGAACGGTTCGAGCACTCCTTTCAAAAAAGGAATGTCGCAGTCGGCCACTATACGGGGTTCTCCATTCATCGTTATATGCGGCATGCGTTATTTCGCCGCAAATGTAACAATAACTTCGGGATTCGAGCGCCCGGAGACGAGAAAGCGCGCAACGGGGACGAATCCGGACATGCGGACCGTCGCCCCCGACGAAGAATCGCGCCCCGAAACGCCGGAACGTCCGGGCGCCCCGGCATTCCGATGCGATTATAGACATGTCTCCACACGTAGTACACTTCGATTACAGGCCTTCGTCGCGGCTTTCGTGTTCTCCGGAGGCGGAGAACAGAAATTAAATGCGGCAATGCGCCGCTTCCCCGGCTCTCGCCCCAGCCGAAATCCGGAACATATAACCGCGAAAAAGCCTCCGGCGCAATCGCTGAGGCAGAGGCTCACCCAACTTAATGTATGATTATGAAAAAAACTACCCGACCTCCGTTGTCGCAACGATATCGGAAATTCGATAAAATAACGTCGCACGCACGGGTCGTATTGTCCTCTTTGCGGGCCCCGAAACGACAGACTGGGATAACGGGCTGACGATCATCGGACCGGACGGCGAAAAAAACGCAGGATTTTTTATCTTTGCCTCCGAAATCCTCCTCCGCCCGCGGAACCGACAGCCGGGGCGGAGCCGGATCGCGACGACGAAACGCAAACCAAAACGACGACGAAGCATGGATACGGATACGAACATACCCGGTTTCGACCCCAACGCACCGGGAGTGAACAACGGAAATTTTTTCGGACTGCCCTTCACGCCCGAGGAGGCGAGGCTCGTGCTGCTGCCCGTACCATGGGACGTCACCGTCTCGTACCGCGAAGGAACGGCTTACGGACCCGACGCCATTCTGGAGGCCTCGATGCAGGTGGACCTCTACGACGTACACCATCCCGACGGATGGAAACAAGGAATCGGCACGCTGCCGGCGGACGACATGCTGGAACTGCGCGGCCGGAAACTGCGCGAAGACGCCCGGCGCGTGATCGAACACTGGGAACGGGGCGGAACGGCCGACAACGAATCCGTCCGGCGCAAGATACAGCGCGTGAACGAGGGTTCGGCCCGGATGAACGAACACGTCTACCGGGAAGCCTCGCGCTGGCTCGACGCGGGGAAAAAGGTCGGAGTGGTCGGCGGCGACCACAGCGTGCCGCTGGGGGCGATCCGTGCCGTCGCCGAACGCCATCCGGGCCTCGGCATCCTGCACGTCGATGCCCATGCCGACCTGCGCGAAGCCTACGAAGGATTCGCCTGCTCGCATGCGTCGATCATGTACAACGTGCTGCACGAAGCTCCGGGCGTGAAAACGCTGGTGCAGGTCGGCGTCCGCGATTTCTGCGACGACGAAGCCGCACTGGCCGCCGCCGATCCGAGGGTGACGATGTTCGACGACTATGCGCTCGGCGAAGCGAAATTCCGCGGCGAAAGCTGGGACGGCATCTGTGGAAAGATTCTTGCAGGACTGCCCGATAAGGTCTATGTCAGTTTCGACATCGACGGACTCGCCCCCCAGTATTGTCCCCACACGGGTACGCCGGTACCGGGCGGACTGAGTTTCGCCGAAGCGGTCTACCTGCTGCACGCCGTCGTCCGATCGGGCAGGGAAATCGTGGGCTTCGACCTGTGCGAAGTGTCCCCGGCTCCTTCCGGCGAGGACGAATGGGACGCCAACGTAGGCGCCCGCATCCTCTACAAGCTCTGCAATTTCGCGCTCATGCGGCCGTGGAAATAGCCGGACCGTCTCCCGAAACTGATCCGACCCTTTTTACGAACCGTCCGCCCCGCAGGCGGACACCGAATCGGAAATGGGTATGACGCGAGTTATCGGTTTCAGGCACAAAAGAAATTTCTTTCTCCGGCAGGAACGCCACCACCGTTTCATGCACAGCCCGTGGGCGGGCGGTCTGCTGCTGGTGCTGTTCGCCGCGCTGGCCATGGCGCTGGCCAATATTCCCCTCACGGCCGAATGGTACCGTCACGCGCTGGAGATTCCGTTGAGCATCGGATTCGACGGGTGGAAGATCGACCGGCCCGTCGAGACATGGATCAACGACGGACTGATGGCGATCTTTTTCTTCGCCGTCGGACTGGAAATCAAACGGGAAATCGCCTCGGGACAGCTCTCGGGCATGCGCAGGGCCGCCCTGCCGCTGGCTGCGGCGCTGGGCGGCATGATCGTTCCCTCGTCGATCTACGCGCTGCTGAACCTCGGAGGTCCGACCGCTGCGGGATGGGGCATCCCGATGGCCACCGACATCGCTTTCGCGCTGGGCGTCCTGTCGCTCATGGGCAACCGCGTTCCGCTGTCGCTGAAAATATTCCTCACGGCGCTCGCCATCGTGGACGATCTGGGATCGATTCTCGTCATCGCACTTTTCTATTCGTCGGGCATCGACATGACGGTACTGGTGACCGCCATCGCTGTCTTCGCATTCATGCTGCTGCTCAACCGACTGAACGTCTACAAAATGCGATACTACCTCGTACCGGGCATCGCGCTGTGGATTCTGTTCCTGCACTCGGGCGTCCATGCCACGATCGCCGGCGTACTCGTCGCACTGACCATTCCCGCCACGCCCCGTTTTTCGAAGCGCTACTTCAGCTACAAGACCCGCTTCTACCTGCGCTCGTTCGAACAGCACGACCGCGAGGGCGAAGAAGCGCAGACCAATCCCCGGCAGCTCGAAGACATCGAAACGATCCGTCTGATCGCCCTCGACGCGATCAGTCCGTCGCAACGCCTCGAATACGCGCTGCACCACACCGTCGCCTTTTTCATCATGCCGGCTTTCGCGCTGGCCAACGCCGGCGTGCGAATCGAAAATCTCTCGGCGCTCGACGTGACGGCCACGGCACAGGGGCTGGGTATCGTGCTGGGGCTGGTCGCAGGCAAACCGATCGGCATCTTTCTGTTCAGCCGTCTCGCGGTACGGGCCGGATGGTGCAGCCTGCCCGACGGCGTATCGTGGCGAGCCCTGTTCGGTGTCGCCTGTTTGGGCGGAATCGGATTCACGATGTCCATTTTCATCAACAACCTGGCCTTCGCGGACAGCCCGGCTGCAACCAGCGGTAAAATAGCCGTGCTCGTCGCCTCGCTCGTCGCCGTACTCGCCGGCATGCTGGCCATTCCCCGCAGACGCCGGACGGAACCGATGGCCGGCGGACGAAAATAATTCGACAAAAAAACAGAGGCTCGTTACATCATTCACTTAATTTGCTTACATTTGCAGGCGCATATCCGGAATTTTCCGAGAGAGGCGAAGGTTTTGCAGAACGACAAAATCAACAATAAACCGAATAATTTAGAAAAATGAAAAAATTGATTCTTCTGTGCGGTGCAGCCGCCATGATTTTCGGCTCGTGCGGCACGACGGGCGGAACGCCCAAAAGCGAGGACGATTCGCTGGCTTACATCATCGGATACAACTGGGGTACCGCCCTGCGCGAACTCGATCCGGAGATCGACATCAATGTCATTGCAGCCGGTATGAGAGACGGCGTCAAAGGCGACACCGCCGCAGCTAAAATCGACCAGCAGGCCGCCCAGAGTTTCTGGCGGGAATATTTCACCGTACGCAAACCCCGCAAGGACAGCATCGCCAGCGCCGAATTCATCGCCAAAGTCGAAAAAGAAAACAAGAACGTGAAAAAGGCGGAATCGGGCTTTCTGTACGAAATCATCGAAGAAGGCGAAGCGCCCAAACCCGACTCGGCTTCGACGGTCAAAGTGATGTTCAAACTGAGCGACCGCACCGGCAAGGTGATCCAGGAAATCAACGAAGAACGCGGTCCGGTCGATATGAATCTCCGTCAGGTGCTTCCCGCATGGGCCGAAGGGCTGCAGCTCATCGGTAAAGGCGGCAAGATCAAACTGTGGCTTCCGGCCGAACTGGGTTACGGCAAACAGGGCAACCAGATGGTTCCGCCCAACTCCGCCCTCGTGTTCGAAGTCGATCTGGTAGACATCGTGACCGAAGACGACGCAGCAGCGGCCGAATAATCGGACTGCAAACACGCCGGATTCCTGTAAGGAACGGCAACGTATCTATACGAGCGACCGGATTCCGGTCGCTCTTTTTTTGTTCCTGACAGATCCGGACCGATTGTCCTGCCGTCTTTCAAACCGACCGACATCGTCCGAAGACGACGCCAGACGCGGTATATACTTCGAGATAACGAAATCTCCGCTGACAGTTTTCTGCGTCGAACGACGTCATACATGCCCGAACACAATTCGGATTGTTCCGCTCAACAGACTCCCCCCAAAAACGCAGGAGCAAAGATGAGCGCCAGGCCATTGAAAATACGCACTTTCGGGCCGGGTAGGAAACCGGCATACGAAAAAGACACGGCTCAACACCGTATCTTTCATGGTTTTCCGATCCTTCTATCTAAAGAGACATACCGACTACATTCAGGAACCGGACGTTCGAATCCGGCACAGTCCGAATCCCTGCCTCCGGAGCGGAATTCGGAACAATAATCCAAGAGACGTCGGCACGCCCTAACGGCACGTCGATACCATTCCCCGGCTTTTTGCGGCAGGGAATCGAAAAATCCGCATTTGCGGAACCGTTTTTGCCGGACTATCCTTTACGCTTGAACAGGTAGGTTTTCGACTCGGTATGAGAAAGCAGCCGACGGATGTTCTTCCGGTGCGTAAACAGCAGCAACAGGGCGATGACGATACTGAACACGACCAACGAGAGAGAACGTTCGCCGAAAACACCGATGACGAAAACGGGGAAAGCCACCCCGGCGCTCATCGAACCCAGCGAAACGTAGCGGGTCGAGGCGAACACGACGGCGAACACGATCAGGCAGAGCAACACGGCGAGCGGATAGACGCCCAACACGGCACCGGCCAACGTGGCGACGCCCTTCCCGCCTTTGAACCCGGCGAAAACCGGCAGAATATGGCCGATGACGGCCGCGGCGACGAGAGCGACCTTGAGGTTGAACATCGCATCGCTTCCGGACGGATAGCCCGCCAGATGGGAAAGCATGACGGCCACCAGCCCTTTGAGCATGTCGATGGCGAAAACCGGCAGTGCGGCCCGCAGACCGAGCACACGCAACGTATTGGTGGCTCCGGCGTTTTTGCTGCCGTGCTGACGTACGTCCACACCGTAGAAACGACGGCCGATCCACACTGCGCTGGGAATCGATCCCAACAGATAGGCCACCACGATAAGACCGATATCGAGAACCATACCGATTGATTTTGGGTTACAAATTTA
>UROX01000079.1 GCA_900549685.1 uncultured Alistipes sp. | reverse complement strand
ACTGAATTACGGGGTTGTTCGGGACAAAGGTATGAAATTATCTCGTTTGGCAGTTCATCGTGGCAGTTTATTTGAATGAATACACGAATAAACACACGAAATAAGATGAATGATTACCGAGTCGATGAAAAAGGATATTACGGCGCATTCGGCGGAGCCTATGTGCCGGAAATCCTGAGGCGTGCGGTGGAGGAGCTGCAACGCCGTTATGTGCCTATTCTCGAGAGTGCGGAGTTCCGCCGCGATTACGACCGTCTATTGCGTGACTATGTAGGGCGCCCCTCGCCGCTGTATCTGGCGGGACGCCTTTCGCAGAAGTACGGCTGCCGCATCTACCTCAAACGGGAGGATCTCAACCATACGGGGGCGCACAAGATCAACAACACCGTGGGACAGATTCTCGTCGCCCGCCGGATGGGCAAGCGGCGTATCATCGCCGAGACGGGAGCGGGACAGCACGGTGTGGCCACGGCGACGGTTTGTGCGCTGATGGGGATGCCCTGCGTGGTGTATATGGGCAAGACCGACGTGGAGCGGCAGCGGGTGAATGTCGAGAGGATGCGTATGCTCGGCGCCGAGGTTCGTCCCGTCACTTCGGGCAACATGACGCTCAAGGACGCCACGAACGAGGCTATCCGCGATTGGTGTACCCATCCCGAGGACACGTATTATATCATCGGTTCGACCGTAGGGCCTCATCCTTATCCCGATATGGTGGCGCGGTTGCAGAGCGTCATCAGCGAAGAGATTCGCCGTCAGCTCTCCGAGTGCGAGGGGCGTCCCTCGCCCGATTATCTGATCGCCTGCGTGGGCGGAGGCAGCAATGCCGCCGGGACGGTCTATCATTTTCTGGACGATCCGGACGTGAAGATCCTGCTGGCCGAGGCCGGGGGACTGGGCATCGATACGCCGATGTCGGCCGCTACGATTCACCTGGGACGCAAGGGCATCATCCACGGTGCGCACACGCTGCTCATGCAGGACGAGGACGGACAGATTCTGGAACCGTACTCGCTCTCGGCCGGGCTGGACTATCCGGGCATCGGACCTCTGCATGCCCATCTGTTCACGGAGCGGCGGGCCGAGGTGCTGGCCGTGAACGACGACGAGGCGCTGCGGGCGGCTTATGAACTGACGAGGCTCGAAGGGATTATCCCTGCGCTCGAGTCGGCGCATGCGCTCGGGGTGCTGCCCAAGATGAAATTCCGTCCTGAGGATGTCGTCGTACTGACCGTCTCGGGACGCGGCGACAAGGATATAGAAACCTATCTCAAACACATGGACCGATGAAAAAGTACCGTTATACCGCGACCGGCCGCGTCATGCTCGGCGATCTGCATACGCCGGTGAGCACCTATCTGAAGGTGCGCGACATCTTTCCGCAGAGCGCGCTGATGGAGAGCTGCGATTACCACAGCAGCGAGGACAACCGTTCGTTCATCGGGTTCCGTCCCGTGGCGAGCATCGCCGTCCACCACGGTACGGCGCAGTTCGAGTTTCCGGACGGCAGCCGCGAGGAACATCCCATTACGGACAGTTATACCGTGGCTCGCGCGATGAGCGATTTTATCGGCCGCTTCGAGGTGGAGGGCGAGTTCGGGCGATATTGCGGACTCTACGGCTACACGTCGTTCAACATCGTCCGTCATCTGGAGCGTATTCCCGTCAAGGACAGCAGTGCGAACAAGAACGACGCGCCCGATCTGCTCTATATCCTGTATAAATACCTGGTCGTATTCCACGACCGGAACCACGAGATGATGTTGCTCGAGATGCTGGGAGAGGGCGAGGAATCGAACCTCGACACCATCGAGAAACGCATCGGTAACCACAATTATCCCGATTACGGTTTCCGGGCCGAGGGCGAGTGTCGCAGCACGCTTTCCGACGAGGAGCATCTGGCCAACATAGACCGGGGCATCGCCCACTGTCTGCGGGGCGACGTGTTCCAGATCGTGCTGTCGCGGCGGTTCGTGCAGCCTTTTTCCGGCGACGATTTCAAACTCTACCGGGCGCTGCGGTCGATCAATCCCTCGCCCTATCTGTTCTATTTCGACTTCGGCGGGTTCCGTATTTTCGGCGCTTCGCCCGAAACCCATTGCCGCATCGAGCAGGGGCGTGCCTATATCGACCCCATCGCCGGTACCGTGCGCCGCGGGAGCGACCGGCAGCAGGATGTCGAGGCAGCCGCCCGTCTGCAGGCCGATCCCAAGGAGAACGCCGAACACGTGATGCTGGTCGATCTGGCTCGTAATGATCTGAGCCGCAATTGCGACGACGTGGAGGTGGAGTTTTACAAGGACGTGCAGTATTACAGCCATGTGATCCATCTGGTGAGCCGTGTGCGCGGAACGGTCCGTCCGGGCAGCTCGCCGATCGAGACGTTTTTCGATACGTTTCCCGCCGGGACGCTTTCGGGTGCGCCCAAGGTGCGGGCCATGCAGCTCATCAGCGAGTACGAACCCCATAACCGGGGAGCCTACGGCGGCTGCATAGGGTTCGTCGGGATGGACGGCAGCCTCAATCAGGCTATTACGATCCGGACGTTCGTCAGCCGCAATAACGAGCTGTGGTTTCAGGCCGGGGGCGGCATCGTGGCCCGGAGCGACCGGCAGGCCGAGCTGCAGGAGGTGAACAACAAGCTGGCCGCACTGCGCCGGGCCATTGCGGAGGCCGAACGGATATGACGGACGGATTTGGTGTCGCAGCCCCGAAAGTATGGCGGGCTGTGACGGAACCGGTCCGTCGGAAGATGTAATCGCGATACGAAAACGAATGAAAACCATGAAAATAGCCATTATAGACAATTACGATTCCTTTACCTATAACCTCCGCCATCTGATCGCCTCGCTCGGTGTCGAGACCGATGTGCTGCGCAACGACCGTTTCGAGCTGGAGGAACTCGACCGCTACGACAAGCTCGTGCTCTCTCCCGGGCCGGGTATCCCCTGCGAGGCGGGACAACTCATGGCGGTCATCGGACGCTATGCCTCGTCCAAACCCCTGCTCGGCGTGTGTCTGGGACATCAGGCCATCGGCGAGTCGTTCGGCGGGAGGCTTTCGGTACTTTCGGAGGTGTTCCACGGTGTCCGCACGCCGGTCTCGCTGCTCGGCGACGACTATCTTTTCGAGGGTCTGCCGCGGCGGATCGACGTGGGACGCTATCATTCGTGGGTGGTGGACCGCGAGGGACTGCCCGACGAACTGGAGGTTACGGCTCTGAGCGATGAGGGGCAGATCATGGCGTTGCGTCACAGGACGCTGGACGTGCGGGGCATACAGTTCCATCCCGAGTCGGTGCTCACGCCCGACGGCCGCACGATGATCGAAAACTGGTTGAAACATTAAAAAACGGCAACGATATGAAAGAGATACTCCAACGCCTGTTCGACGACGAGCGGCTGACGGCCGGCGAAACCCGACGGATCATGGCCGACATCACCCGGCAGAAATATCCCGATGCCCAGATCGCCTCGATGCTCACCGTGTTCCGTATGCGGGGCATCACGGTCGATGAGCTGATCGGATTCCGCGAGGCGCTGCTCGATACGGCGGTGCGGGTCGATCTGTCGGATTATGCGCCCATCGACATCGTGGGAACGGGCGGCGACGGCAAAAACACGTTCAATATATCGACCTGCGCCTGTTTCGTCGTGGCGGGAGCGGGCTATCGCGTGGCCAAGCACGGCAATTACGGAGCCACCTCGGTCAGCGGGGCCAGCGATGTGCTCGAACGGCACGGTGTGAAATTCTCGAACGATCCCGGCCGCCTGCGCCGTTCGATCGAGGACTGCAACGTGGCGTATCTGCACGCCCCGCTGTTCAATCCCGGCATGAAGCACGTGGCGGCCGTGCGCAAGTCCATCCGTGTGCGTACGGTGTTCAATCTGCTGGGACCGCTCGTCAATCCCTGCTCACCGGCCTGCCAGTTGCTCGGAGTGCCGGACCTGAGCCAGATGCGGCTTTATACGCATGTGCTCAGACGCCTCGGCATCGGCTTCGCCGTCGTGAGCAGCCTCGACGGTTACGACGAGATTTCGCTGACCGGAGGGTTCAAGATCGCGACGGACCGCTACGAACAGGTCTTCGATCCGCAGCAGCTCGGCCTTCCGACCGTGCGTCGGGAGGAACTTTACGGCGGCGATACGCCCGAAAAAGCGATGGCTATCTTCGACAGCGTGCTGGAGAACCGGGCCACGCAGTCGCAGAAGGAGTGCGTCGTCATCAATGCCGCTTTCGCCATTCAGGCGGCGGAACCCATGATGCCCGTCGAGGAGTGCATCGCCCGCGCCCGGGAGTCGATCGACAGCGGCGCTGCACGGGCATGTTTCCGTAAATTCGTCGAACTGAACCGTTGAGAACCATGACAGACATATTGCATACGATCGTAGAACACAAAAGAAGAGAGCTGGCCGAACGCATGGCGAGGGTGCCGCTCGAAGAGATGGTCGCCCGGGCCGGGGCGGTACGACGGCCGACAGTAAGCATGAAAGAGAGCCTGCGGCGCTCTGCCTCGGGCATCATCGCCGAGTTCAAGCGGCGTTCGCCGTCGAAAGACTGGATCGCCCGCGACGCACGGCCCGAAGATGTGGTGCCCGCCTATGAACGGGAAGGGGCTGCGGCACTGTCGATCCTGACCGACGAGGCGTTTTTCAGCGGGTCGGCCCGCGACATCGAGGCGGTGCGGCCGTTGGTGACGCTGCCCGTTCTGCGCAAGGATTTCGTCGTGGACGCCTACCAGATTTACGAAGCGAGGGCTATCGGAGCCGATGCCGTCCTGCTGATCGCCGCCGTGCTCACGCCCGGAGCATGCCGCGATCTGACCCGTATCGCGCACGGGCTGGGGCTGGAGGTGCTGCTCGAGATTCATTCCGAAGACGAGCTGGGGTATGTGGCTCCCGAAACCGATATGGTGGGGGTGAACAACCGTCATCTGGGTACGTTCCATACCGACGTGCGGCACTCTTTCGCGCTCGCCGGCCGTTTGCCGTCGGACCGTCCGCTCGTTTCGGAAAGCGGAATTTCGCGGCCCGAGTCGCTGCGGAAGCTGCGGGAAGCGGGATTCGGCGGCTTTCTGATCGGCGAGACGTTTATGAAAACCCCCGATCCGGGCCGGGCGCTCCGCGATCTGATCGAGGCTTCGCGATGATCGTCAAGGTGTGCGGGATGCGTGTCCCGCAGAATATCCGCGCCGTCGAGGCCCTCGGCGTAGATTGGATGGGATTTATTTTCTATCCGCGCTCGCCGCGCTACGTCGGCGGACTTCCGGTCTATCTGCCTGTGTCGGCTGTCCGTGCAGGGGTGTTCGTCGATGCGTCTCCGGAAGAGATCGTCCGGCAGACGGAGCGGTTCGCTCTGGGTGTCGTGCAGTTGCACGGGGGCGAGTCGCCCGGTTTCTGCCGGTCGCTGCGGGAATGGCTTCCTGCAGGAACGACTGTCGTGAAGGCAATCGCTATGGCCGGTCCCGGCGATGTGGAGCGGACGGAGGAGTATCAGGACGTGTGCGACTACCTGCTTTTCGAGACGCCCTCCGCTGCCTACGGCGGTTCGGGACGGCGGTTCGACTGGTCGCTGACGGAGCGTTACCGCGGGGCGCTGCCGTTCGTGTTGAGCGGCGGCATCGGATCCGAGTCGGTCGAGGCGTTGAGGGCGTTGCACCATCCGCGTTGGGCGGGTATCGATCTCAACAGCCGTTTCGAGACTGCGCCGGGAGAGAAGGACGCGGCGCTTATTGCAGAATTTTTGAATACATTAAAAAATAGATTATGAATCGTTTACAACAATTGTTCGCCGGTGCTTCGGAGCCTGTGCTCTCGGTCTATTTCTGCGCCGGACACCCTTCGCTCGATTCGACCGTGCCGACCGTCGAGGCACTGGCCGCCGCCGGAGTGAAGATGGTAGAGATCGGTATTCCGTTCAGCGACCCGATGGCCGACGGGCCTGTGATTCAGGATGCCGCGACGAAGGCCCTGCGCGGCGGAATGACGTTGCGCACGCTTTTCTCCCAACTCGAGGGCATACGCGAGCGGGTCGATATTCCGCTGCTGTTGATGGGATACCTCAATCCGATCATGCAGTTCGGATTCGAGAATTTCTGCCGCCGCTGCCGCGAATGCGGGATCGACGGGGCAATCGTTCCCGATCTGCCTTACGACGAGTATATGGCGTCGTACAAACCCGTGGCCGATGCCTACGGCCTGCACATGGTCATGCTCATCACGCCCGAAACCGACGAGGAACGCATCCGGCTCATCGACCGCAATACCGGCGGATTCATCTACATGGTCTCGTCGCCCGGGACGACGGGCGCCCAGAAGAATTTCGACGCCCAGCAGGCCTATTTCGACCGCATCGCAGCCATGAATCTGCGCAATCCGCGTATGATCGGTTTCGGCATCTCGAACCGTGCCACTTACGAGGCGGCCGCCTCGCATGCTTCGGGCGTGATCGTCGGCAGCAAGTTCGTGTCGCTGCTCGACGAGATGCAGTCGCCGCAAAAGGCTATCGAGGCATTGCTGGCGGCGCTGAAAGAGTAGCGACGTGCCCGGAACGGACGGGGAAGACGGGGCATGGAACAGTCCGTCCTGTGCCCGTTGTCCTGTGCCGTGCGAAGGACGGTCTGTGTGTCCGGCGGAATTTGCCGTGTTGCCGTTTGTTTTTATCTTTGTAGAGATCGTTTAATTTACATTCGGAACAAAATGAAACGGATATTCGTATTTCTGATTACGGGCTTCGAGGAGATCGAGGCCATCGCCACGGTCGATATTCTGCGTCGTGCCGGGCTGGGCGTGCAGACGGTATCGCTGACCGGCGAACAGGTTGTCGCAGGAAGCCACGGCGTGGCGGTCGGGGCCGATGCGCTGTTCGAGGAGGTGTCGTTCGGGGAGGCCGACCTGTTGGTCGTGCCGGGCGGAACGCCGGCCTATGCCGAACACGAGGGACTGAAGAAAGCGGTCCTGGCGTTCTATGAAAAAGGCGGAAAAGTAGCTGCCATCTGTGCCTCACCGATGGTATTCGGCGTTTTGGGCATCCTCCGGGGACGCAGGGCGACCTGTTATCCCGGATTCGAGAAGTATCTCGAAGGCGCGACGCTGTGCACCGATCTGCCGGTTGTCATCGACGGCAATGTCGTGACGGGCCGCGGTCCCGGACTGACTGTCGAGTTCGCCCTGACGCTGGTAGAAGTCATGGCCGGAAAAGGCAAACGCGACGAGATCGCCCGGCAGTTGCTTGTCGGATAGCGGTCGGAAGGACCGGCGGGACCCGGTGTCTGTGAGGAGCCGGGCGGATTTTGCGTCTGCGGCCGGGTCGTCTCGAAGTGCCTTGCGTCGCAGCTTCCGTGCCGTGTCCTGAGGTCCGGTTCGGAAAATCCGGCATGGAAATGCAGCCTTGCGGTTGCGGTCGGGTTCGGGGAAAAGGCGACCGGGAATTTCGATACATATACGAGGCATGTGATTGCCTCTGCGGAATGATCCGTATCCGGAGGGAGAAGACGTCCTTCCGGATGCGGATTGTTCGTATGTCCGGAAAGGAAAATGCCCGGAGGCCGGGGACGCGGTCAGTCGGGCAGGGTGCCGGGCGTGTTTTTGGACCAGATGCGGGTGTTGAGGTCGAGGTCCGAAACGATGCCCCTCAGTGTGCGGATCGTGTCGAATTCGCGTTCGAGCCGGTCGGTGCGGTGTACGGAACGCCACAGGCTCGCTTCGAAGTGGTTGGTCGAATCGGGGATGGCGACGACGATGCACGAGCGGTGGAAGCTCGCCGTGATGCCGCCCCGGAACCGGCCGTCGAGGCGGACGAACCGTTCCATCGTCGAGGGACTGAGCAGGTAACGGGCTTCGACCGGGTCGGTCGAGTAGACATCGAAATGTTGTTCGAACTGCGGGTCTTCGAGCCGGATGTGCTTGCAGTCGTCGAAGCGGAAACGGAACCAACTGTCGCGGCAGACGAGGGTCCTGCCGTGGAAATCCTTATGGTAGTCGGCGATGAACAGAAATCCTCTGAAAATATCGACCCAATGGGTCCGGGTGCGGCCTTTGGAGTCGGTCGTGGTGCGGCGTTCCTGGGCGTGGACCTCGGCGAAACGGAACGGCGTTTGCCCGCTGCGGCCGCAGATCAGGTCTTCGGAGCGGTAACGGTCGGGACGGGTGGCGAACAGGCCGCATGCGCGGAATGTCTCCTCGGCGATGCCGTCCGAAGGATCGAATCCGGCATCCTCGCCGCAGACCGCCCGGACGATGCGGGCGATGATCTGTTGTTTGTAATAGCGGTTCAGTTCGGCCGATCCGGCATTGGCCATGAGCGGGCCGGCTATGAGGGCGGATACGGTGCCGATTATCAAAGACGTGCTCTGGCCGGTCCACAACGCGACGGCGGCTGCGGCGCCGAGCAGGATCGCGGCTACGATCAGGCCGTTGCGGCAGCCCGTTTTGCGCAGGGCGATTCTTTTGCGTTCGACCTCGTCGAGCGCTTCGGAAAGCGTGCGGCGTACGGATTCGAAATCGTTTCCCATCGTACGGTCTGTCGGAATGTTTTACTCCTTGCGGAACAGGCCGCCCACGTCGGGTGTCCTGCGCCGGTCTTCGGCGGCTGAAAGCAATGCGCGGGTCCTGAAGCCGAACTGCGAGGCCAGCAGCGATCCGGGGAAAGTCTGTACCGCATCGTTGTATTCGGTCACGGCAGCGTTATAGGTCCGCCGGGCGGCCGAAAGCTGTTCTTCGGTCTCGTTGAGCGTGTACTGGAGGTGCATGAAGTTGGTGGATGCCTTGAGTTCCGGATAGTTCTCGGCCAGTGCCTGGAAATTGATGCGGGCCTGTTCGAATGCCGCGTCGAGCGAAGCCTTTTCCTCGTCGGAGAGCGCTCCGGTGCGTGCACTGCGGCGTTCGGTGACGGCGACGAAAGTGTCGGCCTCGTGGGCGGCATACTGGCGGACGCAGGCCACGAGATTGGGAATCAGATCGAAACGTTTTTCGAGCATGGCATCGATGGTGGCCGAGGCATTGTCTACGCGGTTGCGTTTGCGGACCAGCGAGTTATAGAAGAATATACCGATCAGCAGGATGAGGATACAGATGGCGAGCGCAATCATAAAAAGTCGGTTTTAAGAGAATCCGATTCGGAGGTAAAAATAGAAAGAAAGTCGGAAACCGTCAAATCGGTTCTCCCATGCCGTGCCGGTATTTTTCGGACAGGGGGCGTTCGGCGGTGTATGACTCCGTCCCGGCCGTGCGGGACTGTGCGGAAGAACTGCGGCGTTCTTCGGAACCATGCGGAAGGCAGGACCGGAGGACGGAGCCTTTCGCCCGGGATCTTTGCGAGGAGACCATCGGTCCGTCCGGCTTGTGCGCAATGCGCGGTTCTGCCGGGACAAGTGAAAAAGAAGGGGAGAAGCATGCGCTTCTCCCCTTCGAGGGTCGTATCCGTCGCCCGGAAAGGGCTGCGGGAAACCGTTGTCCGAATTATTTTACGATAAACGGAGCGATGGTGCTCTGCAGTTTGTAATCGTTGATTCTGACTGCTTCGCTGTTCTGGAGCATGTTCTTCGCATCGAACTTGGGCAGAGCTACGGAAGGAGCTGCCTGTGCCGGAGCCGCAGCGGTCGTACCGCGCGTCAGCACGATGTCGGACGAGAACATCTCGAAGTAACCCCACTTGGCGTTGAGATAGTTGAATACAGCGGGGTAACAAGCCGTACCTTCGTGGGTGTAAGGTTTGATCGTGATCGTATTGAAGTCGGCGGAGACCGTAACGGGGAAGGCGGATCCTTCTGCATAAAGGATCTGCGTTCCTTGCGCGGTAGATTTATATCCCAACAGATAAGCTTCACCGATTTTCTGCGGGTTCCAGTTGAGGAAATACTGGTTCCGGTCGGCCGGTACGGTTACCTGGTCGCCTGTGGCGATCTGGAGGAAGAATTTGGGACCCCAGTCTTTTTCTGCCTTAGCTGCGGGCCAGTTGGCTGCAACCAAATCGGAGATGTTGTAGAAGTTCTTGAAGATGATCGGTCCGCTTACGACCAGACGGTTTTTGTCACGGTACGAAACGCCGGAGTTGCTCTGAGCGATCGTAACGTTGTAGGATACCGCGCCGTCTTCGCCTTCGGCTGACATCGTCCAGTTGCCTTCCAGTTTGGTGAACAGTTCCGACTGTACCGGATCGGGAAGCGGTTCGGCTTCGGTGGTTACCGAAGAGTGTGCTTCGACTACCGTACCTTTCGATCCCGTAGCCGAAACGATAACGGTGTACGACGTAGAGGGGTCTCTGTTGGACCAAACGAGTCCCAGACCCTTTTCCGTCAGAGCATCCGACATAAAGTCCGCATCGAGTTCTTCGCCCAGTTCTTCGACGATTTCTTTGTAGGATTCGAATTCACCTCCTTTGATCGCAGCTTCGATCGTTGCGGTGGCGTAGCAGAAGACTTTGGCGGAAGCGGCGTTGGTCAGTTTGATCGTAGCAAAAATGTTGCTCCATTTGGTCCAGCCCTGTTCTGCGTTTTCGCCGAGGCGTGCCATTACGCTGACGGTCGGGAGTTTTTCCGATTCTTCCGTCGTGAAAGCGGTTTCGGATACTTCGCCGAACTGCTGGCCGTGCGAAACGGCTACTGCGAAGACGTATTCGGTGTTTTCGTCGAGGTTTTCAACGGTTACTTCCGAGGCTTTGTCGGCAGCCGCTTCGGTACCGTCGGCGAGGATGGCAGCGGCTTCGGGAACCGTTTCGCCTTTCTTCACGACCACATAGGCGCATTTTTCGGCGTCAGTGGGCGTAACGGTGAACGTGGCGGTATTTTCGGTGATGGCGCCTTTAACGACGGCTACGGACGGAACGATCTGATGTTCGAGCGTCGTGAGCGTCAGACGGGCTACCGTGCTATATGCCTGTCCGATGGCTGCGGCTGCGTAGATCGTGTAGTCGGTGTTGGCATTCAGATTGCGCACTTTGGCAGTCGTGGCGGTTTCGGCCGAAACCGCACGTCCGCGGGAAATGATGTCTTCGGCGGTGGGAGCTGCCTTGTCCGCTTCCTGGCAGATATAGGAGCAAACTTCTGCGTTCGAGGGAGT
This sequence comes from uncultured Alistipes sp., assembly GCA_900549685.1. Lineage (GTDB taxonomy): Bacteria > Bacteroidota > Bacteroidia > Bacteroidales > Rikenellaceae > Alistipes_A. Next base: position 165 of record UROX01000079.1, on the reverse strand, counting down.
GATGATGAACGAGAGGCTGTTTTCGGTAGCTGCGTCGGCATCGGCGAGCGTGACGGCCGGCGTGTTGGCGGGACCGTTGTCGTCATCGTCGTCGCTACAGCTCGTTCCGCAGAACGCACAGGCGAGCATAGCGATCGCCGTGACGAAGTAACGTAAATTGAATTT
>UROX01000078.1 GCA_900549685.1 uncultured Alistipes sp. | reverse complement strand
ATGTCTGGTTTTGTCGGATGATTGTGTTTTTATAGTTGGCTGGCCGAGGTCGGAGATTTGTGCTTTTACTGTGATATGACGAATATAATGTAAATAGGCGAGAAAGTCAATCTGGTCGTTGGGTTTTGTTTGAAGACGGAAAAAATAAAAAGCGGACGCCGCAACGGCATCCGCTTTTCCTTACGAGAGGCAGGAATCGTTCCTGCATGAAGTTCTATTCGATGTAGGTGACGCTCTCGAGAACCACAGGACCGATCAGACCGGCCTTCTGCAGCGGAGAGTCGGCGTTCCACGAACATACGGAAGTCCATGTCGTCCGCTGGGCTTCGGGCAGCTTCTTGTCGCCGATCAGGCGGTTCACCCACGTATTGACCACTTCGATTTCCACTTCGTTTTCGCCTTCTTTGACCAGCTTCGTGATGTCGAGCTTGTAGGGCGCGGTCCATACCGTACCGGCATCCTGACCGTTCACTTTCACGCGGGCCATGGCCACGAAGTCGTTCAGGTTCAGCAGTACGTTGCTGCCGGCCGGAACGGCGTCCAGTTCGAACGTGTTCTTATAGACGGCCGAACCCGAGTAGTATTTAATCTTGTCGTCGGCGTTGGCCGTCCAGTCGGTCAGCGTTTCGAATACGACGGGTTCCTGCGGACCGCGTACCTTGTCGAGGAAATCGACGCTCCACGGACCCTGGATCTCGGCGATCGCGGTCGCTTCCGGATAGTTGGCTTCCACTCCGGAGGCTTTGGCTGCACCGGCCTTGTCGTTGAATACGATGAATGCGCTTTCGTAGGGAGCCAGTTTCATCGGAACGGCCGTTGCTCCGGCTTTCTGCTCGTAGGCGGGCAGGTTGCGGATTTCGCCGGTTACGGGGTTCCACAGTTCGGGCTGCAGACCCGTTACGCGGAATTCGGGCGTTACGGTGATCGTTTCGTTGCTCTGGTTGCTGACGAAGTAGATCTCGCCGTTGCGCAACGTCCGGTGACCGTAATGTACGGGAGCGCCGTCCGGAATGCGGCAGTCGGGGATACAGTCGATCAGCGCGAAGGCTTCTTCCATCGTCATGCCGTTGAGGATCATGCCTTTGCCGTACTGACGCGATTTGACGTTCTGTCCGTCCACGTCGCCCCACATTTCGGCGGCCATCGCTTTGACCTGTTCGTCGGCGATGGGCTGGTTCTGCTGGCTGGGCGAGCGGCTCGGTGCGGGACCCATCACGACGGCTCCGTCCTTGACGAGCTGCTGGATCTTGGCCAGCACTTCGGGACGCATCGTTTCGAGCTGGGGCAGTACGAGGATACGGTATTGCGTACCGTGAGGCAGCGTGATCTTGCCGTCTTTGACGGTCATGTATTTTTCGATCACTTCGGCATTCATGTAGTCGAACTGGTAGCCGGCAGGCAGAGCCGGATCGGCGATACCTGTCATCTTCGGCGCGTCTTCGCCGATGAAATAGGCTACGTCGGCCACGTTGAGACCCTGTTGCAGCATGAAGTTCGCCCGTTTGAGGTAGGTGATGTAGGCGTCGATCTGCGAGAACCATGTGTTGTGACGGTTGAATTCGTTACCGAACCATGCGTTCACACCCGGCAGACGGTCGTCGGGCTGCGTGATGTAGACGTGCAGCAGCGTGTTGTTGATGCCTTCGGCGAAGAAACGGTCGCCACGCTGTTTGATGACGCCGGGGTAACGGGCGAACGAGTTGCCCGCACAGGTGTTCGATTCGGCGGAGATCTTCGTTTTGCCGTAGATGTGGCCGCAGGACGATGCCGCGCGGTTCTCGATGTCGCCCAGCTCGCCTTCGCTCCAGAATTCGCCCCCGATCTCGTCGGACTGGCCGCCGTACATCAGGAATTCGCCGGGGAAGCCCCAGTGACCGTAGTTTTCGAGCCATGTGTGCAGACCGTATTTGTGGCTGGCGTCACGCAGACCGCCTACGTAATCGTAGGCCACCTTGTCGGCCACCATGCGGCGTACGTCCCACAGGAAGCGGTCCGAGGCTTCCGGACTTTCCACGACGATGCCGTTATAGACCGGCAGGAAGGGCGTGGGGTCGTAACCGTAACGGGTCTGGAACTCTTCGATCATGCCGTCGGTGAAGTTCTGTCCGCCGGTCTCGTAGCTGTCCTGCACGACCACACGGAACGTCTTGCGGTCTTCGGCCGGAATGCGGCGCAGAATTTCGCCCATGTGGGCGTCGAAATGTTTTTCGATGTGCTCTCTGCTCATCTTGTCGGTTTCGTAACCGGTCGCTTCGGGCGAAGCCGGGCTGTTGGTCGTTCCGGTGGGCGTCATACCCATACGCAGAATCACCCATTCGCCTTCGGGTACGTCCCAGTTCAGCGTGCCGTCTTCGGCCATGTACTGCGAAATGTCCTGTACGGCGGCCGCATCGACCGTCAGCGCCGCGTCATCCACCGTCGGTTGTGCGGGCCACTGGTAGTCCTTCCAGTAGGGCAGCGGAGTCGGGTGCATCTTGGCCAGCGTTTTTTCGCTGTAACGTTCCACGCGGGGAGCGGCTGCGAGGGTTACTTCGGCCAGTCCGCTGCCTTCGTTGGCGTTCGAAATCACGACGCGGAAGTCGGTTGCCGTCGTGGCGGGAATCGACACGACGACCGGGGCGTAACGGTCGAAGCCGACATTCAGTTCCGTGTTCGTACGGTTGATGTCGAATGCGGTGAGTGTGCGGTAGTTGTCACCCTCTTTTACTTGCAGCTCGCCTCGTGCGCCCATCGCATGTTCGGTCGGTTTGACCGTCAGGCTGCGGGCCGTGAAAGGCTCGGCGGCCTTGAAGTCGATCGCGATCTTGCCGCCTTTGGGAATGGCGATGCCGGTCGTTTTATCGCCGTCCGTCACTTTGTCCAGCCCTGCGACGGCGGGGGACGACGTGATCGTTCCGTTCGATGCGTTCAGCGTGAGAAGGTCGTTCTTCGGGGCGGGATAGGCGATCACCCGTACGTCCTGGAAAATGTCGATCGGTTTGTCGAGTTTTACGCTCAGTTTCTGGGGACCGTTCACGCGGGTTTCCGACGAAGTCAGATAGCGCATGGCCTGTTCGGCCGATACCCACGGACCACCCGACTGGCTCCAGCCCGGCGAGTTGAAAATACCGATTTCGATGTCGAGTTCGGTCGCTTTCTTGAGTGCGGCGTGCAGGATGTCCCACCACTCCTCGCTCAACATCTTGACGTTGCCGTACGGCACGTCGTCCTGTCCGATGTTGCCGATGAAAGCGCGGTTGATACCGGCTTTCTTCATCGATTCGAGGTCTTTTTCGACCCCTTCTTTCGAAATGTTGTTCGAAATCCAGTACCAGTAGACGCTGGTCTGGATCGAATCGGGCGGCGTAACGAAGCCCGATGCGAGTACATCGGGAGCCACGCTCGCCGGACCTTGTGCGCTGTCCGTGCAGCCCGCCAGCATGGCGCCTGCCAGAGCACAGAGCGAAAGTTTTAGCGTTTTTTTCATGGTGTTGATGGTTTGAGTATTTTATTTGGTGGAATAAACGAAGTTGAACCGACCTCCGGGAGCGGTGTCTCCATTGACGTAGAAGTCCATGATGTTTCCGTTCTCCTGCATGTTGTCGTTCCATTTGAACTCGATGTCGATGTCCTCTCCGAGCAGATCGAGGAGCTGTCTGGCGATCTGCATTTCGAGTTTGTCGTTCCGGACTGCGAATCGGCCTTCTCCTGCGGGTTCCCATTCCCAGCGTCCACCGACGTTTCGTTCTACGAACACTTTCTTTCCTTTGGGGCTGACCCTGTTCACGATAAAGTCGTAGCCGTTCCATCCTGTGTTCTTGTCGCGGTCGGCGTCGATGAAGAGCATCATCCAGTTGCGGTCGGACGAGGGCGAGAGTTTTTCGGCGGTTTCGACGAGGAAATAGATGTTCTTGTCGTCGCGTGCCACCTTGGCGCCTACGATGTCATTGCGGCCCGTGTTGTTCGTGTAATACTGGTCGTACCGTCCTCTGTGATCGCGGTGGAAGGTATTGCCCTTATAGTGTTTGTAGTAAGGGGCCACTTCGTCCCAGTCGTCGGCTTTTCCGATTTTGACGGAGTGCGGAGCCGATGCCTTCTCGGGTTTGTCCATACCTTTGAATTTCCGGACGTTGTCAATGAGCTGGAGATAGTAGACATCGCCCTTGTCGCCCCATCCGGCATTGGGCTCGATGTCGCGGCTGCAATCCCAGTTGTATTGGTCGGGGAAGGCGAACGGCGTGTTGGGATTGTGCGGAGGCCATGCCTTGTGCTGTCCGGCGATGAATTCGTTCCATCCGGTCACGAACACCAGTTCGGGATCGAGTTCGAACGCTCTGCTCCACTGTTCCTGGAAGTTCCATCCGTAAAGATATCCGTCCACGCGGGGATCGAAGCCGTGGAGCATGCTGAAACTGCGTCCGTAGCCGCCCGGGGCGTTGAAAGCGTAGCAGTGTCCGCCGCTGGCGGCATTCGCATTCTGGCCGATGCTTACCACGACCTGTTCGTAGCCTCCGTCCGCCGTCGGGGTGTAGCCGTTCTGCGGGTAGACTTCCATCCATCCCCACTGATCCTTACGCGACGGACCGTTCACGTAGTCGGGCTGGCCGGGACGGAACGTGAAGAATTCGGCGATGGCCCGGTCCTCGGGCGAGTCGGTCAGGTTGTCGGGATAGGCCATGATGCAAGGTTTGCCTTTCCAGATGAACCACAGGCTCTCGGCTCTTCCCTTGCTGTAAATATCGTCATAGAGCTGACGCAGAGCCTTGCGCGAATCGCCGGTAGGGCCGAAAGGTAGCATGAAGGCGATTTTCGGGACGTTCACGCCGTCTTTCTGGGCCTGTGTCCATACGTCGATCAGTACGTCGTAAGAGGCTTTCCACGTCATGCTTCCGTTGGTACAGTCGAAGAACACGGCGTCCACACCGGCGTCGGCCAGCATTTCGGCGTGCTTGCGCAGCACCCACGGGTCGTCTGTCCGGTAGTAACCCAACAGAGGTTGTTCCCAGAAACAGTATCCGTGTCCCGGTCCCCATGCGGGATGGTCGAAGTCGGCCGCCGCTTCGGGGTGTTCGCGCAGAATCTGCGTGACGTTTCGTACCGAATCGCGCGAGGCCTGTCCTTCGATGTGCCACGTCCAGTAGAACATGGCTACGAATTTGTCTTTTTTCTTGTCGCCGGCCTCGTCGTATTCGCGGACCTTGCGTCCCAGCGCATCGGTGGCCGCCCATGCGTCGCTGTTTACGTTCTGTGCCGTCGCATAGCCTGCCGACAGACCGAGCAGAATACTTGCCCGGAGGCAGTGTTTGATGAAAAGATTCATATCGCGTTTTTATGCCGAAAAACAGCCTGTCCGGAGATTCGTCCGGCAGGCTGTCTTTCTCGGAATGTGATTATTTTGTGGTGTAAACGAAGTTGAACCGACCTCCGGGAGCTGTGTCTCCATTGACGTAGAAGTCCATGATGTTTCCGTTCTCCTGCATGTTGTCGTTCCATTTGAACTCGATGTCGATGTCCTCTCCGAGCAGATCGAGGAGCTGTCTGGCGATCTGCATTTCGAGTTTGTCGTTCCGGACTGCGAATCGGCCTTCTCCTGCGGGTTCCCATTCCCAGCGTCCACCGACGTTTCGTTCTACGAACACTTTCTTTCCTTTGGGGCTGACCCTGTTCACGATAAAGTCGTAGCCGTTCCATCCTGTGTTCTTGTCGCGGTCGGCGTCGATGAAGAGCATCATCCAGTTGCGGTCGGACGAGGGCGAGAGTTTTTCGGCGGTTTCGACGAGGAAATAGATGTTCTTGTCGTCGCGTGCCACCTTGGCGCCTACGATGTCATTGCGGCCCGTGTTGTTCGTGTAATACTGGTCGTACCGTCCTCTGTGATCGCGGTGGAAGGTATTGCCCTTATAGTGTTTGTAGTAAGGGGCCACTTCGTCCCAGTCGTCGGCTTTTCCGATTTTGACGGAGTGCGGAGCCGATGCCTTCTCGGGTTTGTCCATACCTTTGAATTTCCGGACGTTGTCGATGAGCTGGAGGTAGTAGACGTCGCCCTTGTCGCCCCATCCGGCATTGGGTTCGATGTCGCGGCTGCAGTTCCAGTTGTACTGGTCCACGAACGAGAACGGGAAACCGTTCCAGCTGTGTTCGGGCAGCCACATTCCGGCAGTGAATTCGTTCCATCCGGTCACGAACACCAGCTCGGGATCGAGTTCGAACGCCCTGCTCCACTGTTCCTGGAAGTTCCATCCGTAGAGATATCCGTCCACACGGGGGTCGAAGCCTTTGAGTACACTGAAATTACGTCCGTAGGCGTCCTTGACGTTGAACGCGCCGCAATGTCCTTTGCGGTCCGGCGAGGTGTTCTGGCCGATACCGACGGCGACCTGTTCGAATTTTCCGGAAGCATCTTTCACATAGCCGTGCTGCGGATAGATTTCGAGCCATGCCCACTGGTCGTTCCGCCACGGGCCGTCCACGTAGTCGGGCTGGCCGGGCCGGAACGTGAAGAATTCGGCGATGGCCCGGTCCTCGGGTGAGTCGGTCAGGTTGTCGGGATAGGCCATGATACAGGGTTTGCCTTTCCATACAAACCACAGGTTCTCGTAGCGTCCCGGTTTGTAGAGGTCGTTATAGAGCTGTCGGAGCGATACCAGCGAGTTGGGGGCAGGTCCGAAGGGCAGCATGAAGGCGATTTTCGGCACGTTCACACCGTCTTTCTGGGCCTGATCCCATGTCTTGAGCAGCGCTTCGTACGAATCCTGCCATGTCAGGCTGGCGTTGGTACAATCGAAGAACACAGCGTCCACGCCGGCGTCGGCCAGCATTTCGGCGTGTTTGCGCAATACCCACGGGTCGGTCGTCTTGTAGTAACCCAGCAGAGGCTGTTCCCAGTAGAAACATAAGCTTCCGGGGCCTTTCCCGCCCCATGCGGGATGGTAGTTGCTTTTCATCGCTTCCGGGTACTGACGGACGATCTCGGAGATATTTTTGACCTGACAGGTCGTATCGTCATTGCCCTGGTGCCATGTCCAGTAGAACATGGCCACGAATTTGTCCTTTTTCTTGTCGCCGGCCTCGTCGTGTTCGCGGACTTTGCGGCCGAGCGCGTCCGTGGCCGCCCACGCGTCGCTGTTCACATTCTGTGCTGCCGCAGAGCCGCAGAGCAACAGGCTGCCGGCGCATAAGGATGTAAGTAAAGTGTTGATCTTCATAATGGTTAGGTTTAGGTTGCCGTTCTTTTTTCCGAAATGTGCCTGTCCCTATCCCTTCGGACGAGGGTATAGACAATGTAAATATAGCAAATATCCGGTTTCCGGCCAAATCGTTGCCGGAAGAGAGCTGCTTCAGTTTTTCGTTTCCTGTCCGGCGACCGGTTTGCCGGCGGTCTTTCGGTGTTTGTCCTTGTAGTCTTTGGGACTGACGCCGAAATATTTTTTGAAAGCCGTCGAGAAGTGCGACTGCGTACCGAAACCCGTCTGGTCCGAGATTTCCGCGATGCTGAGGTTGCCTTCCAGAATCAGCTTGGCGGCTTTCTTCATCTTGAAATTGCGCACGTAGTCGTTCGGCGCCATGCCCGTGAGACTTTTCATCTTCCGGTAGAAACTCGTCCGGCTGAAGCCCAGCTCCACGGCGATGACGTTGATGTTGATGTCCGGATTCTCGATGCTCTTGTCGATGAACGAATGCAGCTTCTCGAGGAACCGCTGGTCGATGTCCGAAAGCGATGCGGGCATGGGCTTGCCGCCCGGAACCTCCTGAATCGTGTCGGCAGGCGTGTCCGGCGACGGGGCGAGGCGGGCTTTTCTCCGGTCGATGTTGCCGATCTGGCTGCGGATGACCGATTGCAGGTGCTTGAGCCGGAACGGTTTGTTGATGTAGGCGTCGGCTCCGCAGTCGTATCCTTCGATCTGTTCTTCGATCCGTGTTTTGGCCGTGAGCAGGATCACGGCGATGTGGTTGAGCCGGGGAGTATTCTTGACCGTGGCGCATAGCTCGTAACCGTCCGTTCCCGGCATGCGGATGTCGCTGACGATCAGATCCGGCATCTGTTCGCGGCAGATTTTCAGCCCTTCTTCGCCGTCGTAGGCGTGGAGCAGGTCGTAGTCTTTGTGGAGGATGTCGTGCAACAGGCTGTGTATTTGTGGGTCGTCCTCTACGATGAGCAGCGTGTGGGCTTTCTTTCCTGTCGGTTCCCGCATCACGGGCAGTTCGTCGTCGGGCGGAAGAACGATTCCGTCGGAAGCTTTCACGGGAGAGGGAGCGCATATCTCTTCGGGCCGATAGGCTCCGGCTTCCATCGGAACGACGAAACTCATGGTCAGGCCCGAGGTCTCGTCCCAGGTCGCCCGTATGAATCCTCTGTGTTTCTGTATCAGCGCTTTGGTGTAATGCAGGCCGATCCCCGTTCCGTTCATGCGTCCTTTTTTGTCCGTCGGTTCGAGCCGGGCGAACCGGTCGAAGATTCGGGCCAGTTGTTCGGGACCGATCGGATCGCTCGTGTTGGCGATCTCGAGTTCCATGTATTGCCCGGCGAATGGAGTCGGGGCGTCGTATTTCCTTTGCACTTCTTCGGCGGTCGTCGTGTGTATTTCGACACGTATGGAACCGTGGTCGGGCGTGTATTTCACGGCGTTCGAAATCAGGTTCGTCACGATCTTTTCGATCATGTCTTCGTCCGCATACGCCCGCAGGTGCTCGCGCTCGGTGTGTAGTTTGTAGAGAATGCCTCTGTTTCTGATGTTGAAACGGAACGAGTCGCCGATGTTCCGCACCAGCGGAACGATTTCGGTCGGGGATACCCGCAAAGAGAGAGCGTCGTTCTCCATCTTGCTGAAGTCGAGCAGCTGGTCGATGAGTTTCAGCAGCCTGTTGGTGTTGTACGAGATCGTCGAGAGAAGTTTTTTCTCGCCGTTCTCGGCTTTGTGTTGCTGGAGCAGCAGATCGATGTTGCCGTTGATGAGTGTCAGCGGAGTGCGGAGTTCGTGCGAAATGTTGTCGTAGAAATCGATCTTCTGCCGGGCGATCTTCTGTTCGTGTAGCCGTTGTTTTTCTGATATTTCCAGCGACTTCTTGTTGAATTTCGTGCTGAAATACAGTTTCGTGATCAGGACGGTGAGCGAAAGCGCCGTCAGGATGTAGAGCGCGTAGGCCCATCCCGTCAGCCACGGCGAGGCTTTGACGCGTATGTCGATGGTCGTTTCCGGACTCCATATGCCGTCGCCGTTCTGTACCTTGAGCCTGAACCGGTAGCGGCCGGGCGAGAGATTCGAATAGGAGGCCCTGCGGTGGCTGCCCGCTTCGATCCAGTCCTTGTCGAAGCCGTCGAGCCGATAGGCATAGCGGAGCTTGCCCGAATGGTTGTAGTCGATGCCCGCATAGTCGATGCTGAACGAATTCTGTCGGTGCGAAAGAACCATTTCGTCCGAAAAGGCGATGCTCTGTTTCACAGGCGAATCCTTCGCTCCGGGAACGACGCTCTTGTTCTGCACTTTGAGGTCCTCGAAAATGATCGACGGACAGTACGAGTCGATTTTTACGCTGTCGGGGCGGATGCAGTCCACTCCGGAGTTGCCACCGATATATATATATCCGTCCGAAGCGAAGAGCAGCGTCTTGTCGTAGAATTGCGTATTGCGGAGTCCATCCGATTCGTTGAAGTTGCTGATGCGTCCGCTGCGGGTGTCCAGTTTCGACAGACCGGCCGAGGTGGTGATCCACAGTTGTCCGTCCCTGCTTTCCGACAGGGCGAGCACGTCGTTGCTCGGCAGACCGTTCTGTCGCGTGTACCGGACCGCTTTCTTGCTCGCCGGATCGTAACGCAACAGGCCTTGAGAGTGACTGCCTGCCCAGAGTTCTCCGTTACGGGATCGGTAGATGTCCGAGCATGCGTTCATGGCCAATGAATCGTTCCCGTCGGCGAACAGCCTTTTCGGCTCGAAATCGCGGTTGTCTACGATAAAGATATCCTGTTCGTAAGCCGAGTATGCGATTTTGTTCTTTCCGTAGGCGGAGATCGCCGTGACTGAGGTATTGCCGGCTACCTGCGTGGGAAACGTGGCGCCTGCCGGGAAACAGTATAGTCCCGATGAGCCTCCGATCCAGATGTTGCCTTCGCCATCGGGCGCGACGGTGAGGATGCGGCCGAAATTCTTGAACGTGGCGATTTCCCTGAACCCGTTCGCGTCGAGCCGCCCGATGATGAGGTGACGTCCTGCTCCGATCCATATCTGACCGGCCTCGTCGCAGAACAGCGTGCGGATGAAGTTGCCGTCGGTCGTGCCGAAAGCGGGATGATGCGAGGCGTCGAAGTGTCGCACGGAGCCGTTCTTCCCGATCGAATACAATCCGCTGTATTGCGACCCGAACCACAGACGTCCGAATTTCCTGTCTTCGCAACAGGCGGTGATCGACTTTCCGTCCAACGGGGCCAGCAAGTCTTTCCGGTGCAAAAACGACCCGTCCGTCTTTTTCGTTTTGTAAATTCCTTGTGCGAACGATCTTCGAGCGTGCAGGTGATGTCGTTGTTTTCGCTATTTTCTTCGAACTCGGACGACAGACGGGTCAATCGGTTTGTTTTTGGACTATATTTATATGCTCCGCAGGTTGAGGTTATCGTGTATTCTCCTTTGTTATTCAATATAATGCCGTATATCTTTGCGCCGGACAGCTTCGGATTGTTTCCGAGCGATGCCGGTAGGGTGGTCAGTCGGCGGTTGCGGGTGTCGTAAGCGAGGATGCCTTGGTCTGTACCGATCCACATTTGCGAATGCCCGAATTTGGCGAGACAGTTTATCTCGATATAATTCGGTAGCCGGTAGAAATCGAACTCGTTTTTCCGTCGGTCGTACCGGCATAGCGCGGATGGATTGGAGTATCCGATCCACAATGCTGTCGTGTCTTCCTGCAGAAGGGCCTGTGCGGTCTGGGGGGCGTCGTCGGGGATGTCGAGTCTGATCGGACTGCTTTCCGGGGAGTCTATTCGGTATACGCCGTAACGGAACGTACTCATCCATATTGTCCCCTGGGGGTCTTCGACGAGGTCGGTAATATGATATTCGCTTTTGTCTTCGATCGGGTAAGTCGTTATTTTATCGGCTTTTAAGTCGTATCGAGATAAGCCCCTGGAGGTGGCGATCCACAGATTGTCCTCGTCGTCGGGTATGATCCGCAGGATGTTGTTCGAGGGGAGGATCGTCTGTGATGTGTTCTCGTCTTTCGACAATAGGGCGTATTCGTATCCGTTGTACCGGTTGAGTCCTTGTGCCGTGGCGATCCATAGATAGCCCGACCGATCCTGGCGGATGTCGCGGATCTGGAGGCTCGACAAGCGGGGCGACGGCACGAATTTTACCTGTGCCTGGATCGTCGTTTCGGGCTTCGCACAAACAAATAGAAGGGCAAAAAGTAAAATATACTTACGATTCATAATCGTGCGTTTGGTCTGTTTTG
>UROX01000077.1 GCA_900549685.1 uncultured Alistipes sp. | reverse complement strand
CGGAAAAATGTCGGGAAACTCCAAATATGGCGGCTGAAAAAGACGACAGCCGTATTGTTCCGGTGCATTTTTGCCGGATGACCCGCAGACGGCCTCTTTTCCCGGGGCAAAAAACGTGATTCCGCCCGGAACCGGACGGAATCACACAGAATATAGGTCGGCCGCTAAAGGTCGCGGTTGAACAGTGTATTGCCTTTGGCGTGCACGACCCGGAGGTTGAGTTGCTCCCCGGTCTTCTTCAGGATCATAACGGTTGCATTCTCCTCCTTGTAGCCGCCGCCGATCACCACCGGGAAATTGTTCTCCGAAGCTCCTTTTTCGATCAGTTCGTACCGGTGCAGATGGCCGTTCAGCGAAACGTCGAATCCGGCCGTCGCCAGATAGGGCTGCCATAGCTCCTTGCAGGGATTGAATTTCGCAACGGCCTTCCCGTAGATGGGAATGTGGTGGATCAGCACCTTCCGCGCCGCGGCGGTGAATTCGGGCTTCGCGAGTTCCGTTTGCAGGAATTGTGCCTGGTCCTTGCGGTGTTGCGTGAAGTCGTTCATGCCGTAATACACTTCGGTGTCGTCGGGTTTGTCCTCGCCGCAGTCCAGCAGGACGAAGCGCGTGTCCCCCATCGTGAATGCCGTATAGGAGTGTTCACCCGCCTTGGAGAGGTAATCCCACAGTACGACGGAGCAGGCGCCCCGTATCTCGTGGTTGCCGCGCATGAACACCGACGGGATGCAGTCGCTGCCGTACGATTTGCAATACTCCGTGAGGACATCGACTATATCCGACTCTTTTTCCGGGTCGTCGAAACAGTCGCCGTTGAAAATCACGAGGTCGTACGGCTCGTTCCCGACGAGGCTCATCAGATGTTTGAATAGTTCTGTTTTCTTGTGTATGTCATTGAAAACAAGTATTGTATAGTCCTTGTCGCGCTCGTCCCACGTCGTGAAGGACGCCAATGGCATTCGGATCGTATCGCCGAACTCCTTCTTGTAGCTGCCGTAGTGGAGTATTTGTTGCGAGCAGGCCCGGTAATAGTATTTCGTGCCGGGACGGAGGTCTTCCAGCCTGATCTTGTTGATTTTACGGTTGGCGACCATCATGCCCTCGTCGTAACTCCTCACGGGCTGCAACCGGTCGGGATCGGTGCCGAATTCGACCCAGCTGCGGCACGGGACGCTGGTGATCCACATGACCGTCATGGCATCGGCGGATGGGTTTTGCAGGTAGGCCGGCGTGCGGAAGACCTCTCCGGCGGCGACCGGAGGGGTCGGGGGTATTACGGATTCTTTTTCGCCGCAGGAGCCGTAGACAAAGCCGGAGAGACTGAAAAACAGAAATAAGGGGATTGCTTTCATGTGCTTCATTATTTTTGGAGTTTCGGACGCGCGGCTTCTTTATTCCAGACGACCTTATAGGGTGATCCGGGAGCGATTTTCACCTCGCGTTTGTGCATGTTCTCGATGCTGACGGTCCGGCCCAGGACTTCGCCGACGAACTTGTTGTCGGAAATCCGCACGTTCAGGCAGGCGTCGACCGTGATTCCGGCCTTGCGCGGATGCCACGGGCGGAAATCGTAGCTTCGCTCGATGGTGTTGCCGCTGAAAGTCAGCCCATTGACCGAGGTGGCAAACAGGATCGGGTAGTCGGCCGAACAGAAGTGGTTGTCCTCGATGCGGATGTTCCGGTGGAAGGGCCGCGACGGGTCGGGTTCCGGAATCTCGGGCAGGATCGAAATGACCGCCTCGGTGAACTGGTATTCCGACGTAAGACACGATGCGTCGAACCGGTTGCCGCGGATCAGCAGATCCCTGACGGCGCCGCTCTCATACCAGTAGTTCGCGTCTCCGGCGATCAGGATGGCTGAGCCGCTGGAGGCGAAGAAGTTGTTCTCGACGACGACTTTTCCCGGCGTGGAAATCAGCAGCCCGCGCGCTCGGTTGCTCAGGAAGCGGCAGTTGCGGATCTCCACGTCGGGCGTCCAGGTCAGATTTTCCAGCGCCATGCCCGCCTGGATCGTGCGGGAGAAGGGTTTCTCGGTTTCGAGGATGAATTCCCGCTCGTTGAGTCTCGTAAATGATCTCGCCGCATTCTCCTCCTCGGTGCACATGGTTTTGTTGTCGATGAATCCGACCCTGTCACCCGGGACGGCCCATCGCAGGCCGACGCTCATGGACTCCATGAACCGGCATTTCACCTCGGTCGGCGAGAGCACCTCGATAATGCGCACGCAGGTTCCGTGGATGTTGATGGGGTCGTCCATCAGGTACTGCCATTCGCAGTCGTTCACGCGGATGCGGCCTTTGCAGCCCATGGCGTGAATGCCGTCGTCATGGCCGCTGAAATAGCGTCCCTTGGCCTTGTTCGGTACGACGTCCACGTTGTCGAAATCGAGGTTTTCCGTATACTGGCAGAGAATTCCGAGTCCGGCGGTGTGGTGGATCGTGATGTCGCTCAACGTGACGTTCCGGCTTTCGTTGATGAAGATTCCGGCGTGGTCCCGCTCGCTGTGCCGGAGCGCCAGGATGTTGCCGACTTTCGGATAGCGTCTGAAACCGCCTTCCCGCCGGATTCTCACTACGCCCGGAACCGGTTCCGTCGCCCGGTATTCGTTCCATTTGCTGCCCAGGGCGCGGTCGCCGTTTTGGATGACCCCGGTGTAGACGTCCAGCTCCATCATCCGCGTCACGGGGCTTTTCCAGCCTTCACCGACGAACACGAGCTTGCCGTTTTCGAGGATGTAGGGGTATTTCGCGGGGTCGATGCGCAGGTCGAAATAGTCGGCTCCGATTCCGGCGACCTCGCCCTGCCCCATCAGCGGGACGTCCCAGTCCACCGTGAAATTTTTCAGGACCGCATTGCTGCAATTATCGAGCGTAACGGGTTGGATGCGGTCATGCATAATGAACTCCGACCCGCCGCCGTCGAGTGTTATTCCGTCGATTCCTTCGAAAAACACCGCAAGGCGTTTGGGGTTGATGTCCGTGGTGTTCGACTCGTGGTAATCGCGTTCGACGGCATGCTGGGGCCAGAAATCGTAGCGGCCTTCGGGAAAGTAGAGCACGCTTCCGGGCTTTTCCCTGCACCGCTTTACGGCTTCGTTGACGAACGGCGTGGCGTTGATCCGCGAACCGGGCTGAAGCCCCAGCTGTGTGATCCGGATCGTATCGCCGGCCGGCGGCGCGGCGTTCGCCGACAATGCCAAAAGCAACGACAGTGATATTGTTCCGATGTACTTCATTGTATTCGGGTTTTAATCTTTATAAAATGAGGACAAAAGGTGCGCCCCGGGACGTCGCATCCCCGGCGGACGCACCTATTGTCTGAAAATTGGGGCTTTACCAACCCGGATTCTGCACCAGGTTCCTGTTGCTGGAAATATTTTCCGCATCAATCGGATAAAGATAGTGTTTTTGTTCGAATATCTTGGTCGTTTCGATGGACGGCATGATCGTCAGGTAACTGTCGTACGGCTGCACGTTGGTCGTCGTGAAGCCCGTGGGGAAACAGTTCCAGCGTTTCGACGGCTCGGCGAAGGTCAGATGGGCGATTTTCCACCGGCGGGCGTCGAAGTAGCGGTGCCCCTCGAACATCAGCTCGATCGTGCGCTCTTGGCGGATGATCTCCCGGTAGTCTTTTCCGGGAATGCCTTTCCATGCGTCTTCGATACGCGGCACGCCGACGCGGTCGCGGATCTCGTTCATGTATTGCAGGGCCTGCCCGGCGAGCGTCCCGTGGTATTCGACGTATGCCTCGGCATAGTTCAGGTAGAGTTCCGTCATCCGGATGAGCGGCCATGCCCAGTCGATGCGTCCGTTGGAGACCGAATTGTTCGGGAAATAGGAGTTCGGATGCACGGTCTTTTTCGCCAGATAGCCGTTGATCGTCTGCATGTCCCGGTTCGGATCGTTGCCCATCGTCAGCTTTGTCACGGGGTGTTTTTCGCCCATGCGCAGGTAGAGGGTCCAGTTGCCCCGCAGTTCGTAGTCATGCGCCCGGTCATAGGCGATGTCGGCGTAGAAGCGGGTCTCGCGTCCGAGGTGCATCTTGGCCGTCCACTCCCCGTATTCGTCCTGAACGGGATCGTAGCGGTGCGGGTAATCGAACTCCGGGTCTTTGTCGATCGGAAGCCCGTTTTTCGTCAGGAAGGTCTCGACCATCCGGAACGAGGGCGAAACACCGCCGTAGGGAACGCTCACGGAGTTGTTCGTAAGCCCGCGGATGGCATACATCTGCTGGCTGTTCACAGGCGAGCGGGAATCGACCCAGATCATGTCCGGATTGTCCGATATTTCGCGGGGAAGCGTCGTCACCATGTTCCGGGCCGTCTGGTAGGCGATCTCCTCCGGCGTGAGCGACGTTCCTTCGGACTTGAATTGGAACAGTTTGTATCCCTCCTGCTTCGCGGCGGCTATCGCTTCCTCGGTTGCGTCGAGGGCCACTTTCCATTTCTCCTTGTCGTAGGTCTGACTGATGAGCTGCTCCCCGTTCTTGTTCTTGAAATCGGCGTAGTACTCCGAATTGCCGTTGAAAAGCGGGCTGGCGGCATAGAGCAGCATCCGCGACTTGATGGCCAGAGCGGCGACGTAGTTGGCACGGCCCATGTCCAGCGCCGAGTAGGCCCGCGAAGCCTTCAGTTCGCCGGCTGCCTCGTCGAATTTTCTGGCGATCCAGCTTACGCATTCGTCGTAGGGCCTCCGGGTCGGGTAGTAGACCTCTTCCGGAGCGTCGTTCGGAATGATCCCGTTGACGAGGCAGATGGGACCGTAGAGCCGCAGGAGCGAATAGTGGAAATAGGCGATCAGGAATTTCGCCTCGGCTTTCCACCGCGCTTTTTCACCATCGCTGGCGTTGGGAACTCCGTCCACCATGTCGATGAAGGTGTAGCACTGGCGGATGCCTCCGTAGAGGTCGTAGGCGGCGCAGCGTGAGGGCTGCTTCTTGCTTTTGTGGTGCGACCAGTAGTTGTAGAGCGGCTCCGCGGCCGAGATCTGTCCCGTGTGGGCGGCTTTGGCCCAATGCCAGTCGGTTCCCCACTGGGACGTGAGGGCTACTTCGTCTCCGGCGCCCCACACCTGCGGCTCGCCGTTGAAGTCGTTCGAGGCGGGCAGGTAGCCGTAGCATCCGTACAGAAACTTCTCGGCGGAGGTGCGGTCCTCGAAAACCTCCTGGAGCGTGCCTTTCTTTTCCGGTTCCAGGTCCAGATAACTGCATCCGGCCAGCACGAGGCAAAGCGATAATAGGATATATTGCGGTTTCATAATTCTTCGGTCGTTAAAAGTTAAACTGCGCTCCGATGTTCACGATCTTCTGGAGCGGGTATCGGAGTCCGTTGCCCCGGTTGGCGCTGGACGACTCCGGCTTGTTGTCGTAACCGCCCAGTTCAGGGTCCCAGTGTTTGAACGGAGTGAACGTAAGTAGGTTGGCGCCGGAAAGGTAGACCCGCATCCACTTGAACGAGTACCCGATTTCGAGGTTTTTCAGGCGCAGGAATGCACCGTCGCGCAGCCAGTAGGAGGAGAGCACCTCCGTATTGTCGCGGCCGTCGGTGTGAGAGAGACGCGGATAGGCGGCGTTGGGATTCGGGTTGCTTTCCGACCAGTAGTCCTTGGCGACGAACCCGAGCACGTTCTTGTGGTAGACGCCGAACGGATGGATGTCGTTCATGTAGATCGACACCTTCGAGACGCCCTGGAAATAGACCGAGAAGTCCCACCGCTTGTATTTTGCCGAAAGCCCGAAGCCGTAGACGATCTGGGGAATGTACGGGTCGCCGATGTAGGTCCGGTCATACTGGTCGATCTTCTTGTCGCCGTTCAGGTCCTTGTATTTGATGTCTCCCGGCTTGACGTTGGCCATCACGGCCGACTGGTCGGGGCTGCTGTCGATGTCGTCCTGGTCCTTGAAAAGCCCCAGCGCGATGTAGGCCGGGCCGATCCGGTTCATCGGACCGCCACGCTCGTACTGGTAATCCCATTCGTAGTCGGGTTCGTCGCGGAAGATCAGCGTGTTTTTCGCATAGGTGAACGTTCCCTTGAAGGTCAGCAGGAAATCGGGATTGAAGACGTGGTTGTATTCGAGCGAGAGGTCTACGCCCTGGTTCCGCGTTTTGCCCATGTTGGCGAACGGCGTGGCGTTGCCCATGCCGATCGTCGCGGGAACCGTCTGGCGGGTCAGCAGGATGCGTTCTCGGTTTTCGCGGAAGAAATCGGCGATCAGCAGGAACCGGTTGTCGAACAGGCCGATTTCCAGTCCGATATTCTTTTTCAGCGAGGTTTCCCACGTGGCGTAGGGGTTGCCGTAGCGGGTGATCACCGCACCCTTCATCGAGCTGTTGAACGTCGGGCCGAACGAGTAGCTTTTGCCGTCCATCGTCAGGTGCGTATATCCCTGGAAGCGTTCGCTGGTGAGCGAGTTGCCCACCAGACCGTAGGAGCCGCGCACCTTCAGCAGGCTGACGACTTTGGTCAGCGGCTCGAAGAATTTCTCGTTGGAGAGGATGTAACCCAGGGCGATCGACGGGAAGAACCCGAACTTTTTCCCCTCGACGAAGTTGTCGCTGCCGTTGTAGGCGAAATTGAATTCGGTGTAGTAGCGCCTGCCGAAGTTGTAGGTCAGGCGGCCCGCGATGCCTTGGTTTCTCTCTCCCAGTGCGGCGTTGTAGTTATTGCTCGCGGGATTGTTGCGGAAATAGCCTCGTTGCAGGTAGATGAACTGGGCGTTCACGTCGTGCTTGCCGAACTCACGCTGGTAGTTGAGCATGATGTTGGTGTTGGTGAGGCGGTCGCTGGAGTTCGAGTTCCGCGCCACGGCGGCGTTGCTTCCGTTGGTGTTGATCGAGCGCAGGTCGTACTGATAGGTCCCGTCGTCGTTTTTGACCAGCGTGTTGGGATCGATCTCGAAGTAGAACGGCGTGATGTATTTGCCCGTCGAGGTGCTGTTGAAGACTTTGAGCGAGAATTGTCCCGTGATGGAAAGCCCCTTGGTGATGAAGTCCAGCTTCTGCTCGAAGTCGAGCGTTCCCATCGAAGTCGTCCGGAACCTGGAGTCGACTCCCTGTGCCAGCGAAGCGTAGGGGTTGGCGTACATATTGGACTGGGGACCGCCCGATTTATTGCCGAAGGGGATGTAGTTCATCTCGCCGGTCTGCGGGAATTTCACGGGGAACTGCGACGGCGAAGCCCACATCACCCGGCCGAAGAGGTAATTCACGTCGTTGAGCGGTCCGGTGTAATCCTGCACCTGAATATTCAGTTTCACGCCTACCTTGGTGGTTTTGGTGAGCTGGCTGCTGACGTTCGACTGGAATGAATAGCGCAGGTTGTGAATGTTATTCTTGAAGGGGTTTTCCGGAGCCTGTTTCAGCAGGCCCGATTCGTTGGTGATCGACGCGCTCATGAAGTAGGTCACTCGCTTGGCGATGCCTCCCGAGACGTTCAGGTTGACCGCCTGCGTGTAGGTATGCTGTTTGAAAAGCTCTTTGTACCAGTTGACGTTGGGGTAGACGTAGGGGTCCAGCTTGTTGATCGTTCCCTGGATCGCCTCGTCCGAGAATTTCGGCTCGGCCCCGGGCGTGCGCGCTTCGATGGCCTCGTTGAACATCCGCATGTACTGTACGCCGTCGGCGAGTTCGGGAATCTGCGTGGGCATCGACATGCGGCCCTCGACGCGCAGGTTGATCTTCGGCTTGCCGCCCTGTCCGGTTTTCGTCGTCACGATCATCACGCCGTTTGCGCCGCGCGATCCGTAGAGCGCTGTCGCCGTGGCGTCCTTGAGGATCGAGAAATTCTCGATCACCTCGGGGGCGAGGGCGTTCAGATCGTACGAGGAGCACTCCACGCCGTCGATCAGGATCAGCGGATTTTGTGCGGCCTCGGCAAAGGTGCTTACGCCGCGAATCCAGAAATTAGCTCCGTCGGCGCCCGGCTCTCCGGACTGCTGCACCGAGATCACGCCGGCGATGCGGCCTGCAAAACTGTTCGTCAGGTTGGCGGCGGGCATCTTCATGTCGGAGGTCTTGAACGACTGGATCGCGCCGATGACGCTCTCCTTCTTCTGCTGTCCGAATCCGACCACGACCACCTCTTCCATCACCCGGTTGTCCTCGTTGAGGACGATGTTGCAGATGCTTTCGGCCCCGGGCGTGATCTCCTGGTTCAGGTAGCCGATGTAGCTGTAAACGAGCGATGCATGCAGCGGGACGTCGATCACGTACGTACCGTCGATATTGGACGACACTCCGATCGTCGTTCCCTTCACGATCACATTCACACCGGCCAGCGGGTTTCCCTTGGCGTCGGTGACCGTGCCGGTGATCCGATTGGTCCCGGGTTGCTGCCGGGCGGATTCGCTCTTTTTCGCGGCGCTCTTTTCCGGTTTTACGATGAAGATCTGGCGGTCCTTGATTTCGTAGGAGTTATCCGTCGATCGGAAAATCTGGTCGAGGACCGTTTCGATGGTTCCGTTTTTCACATCGACCGAGACTCTGCGGTTGACGTCGACGATGTCGTTGGAATAAAAGAAAATGTATTCGGTTTTTTTCTCGATCTCTGCGAACACCTCTTTTACGGGTTTATTTTTGGCGTTGATCGATAAAAGAGTGGCTTTCGGAGCGGCTGCGGCGGCATTTGCCGGCCACATTCCGAGCGTTAAAAACAGGAACGCCATCCGTACCACCCACAATTCCCGGCGAAATAATGATTTCTTACAGCATGACTTATTGTTATTATTCATACCTTTGTAGGGATTTAATGGTTAATTTTTAGCAGTTTAACGGTTAGATCGCAGACCGGGCGATAGTACCAGTATCGTCCGGTCGTTTTTTCGGAATTCGGTTTTATCTCATAGGCTCTTCGGTTTTTCGGGGTTTTAAGGTTGGGATTCAGTCGTTTTTGAGTACGATGATGTACATGTCGTCCTTCACGTGCTCGCAGGTCACCGGCAGGCTCAGGCTCAGCCCGAGCAACACTTCGTCGAGGTCGCTTTTCAGGTCCAGTTTGCCGGAGCAGGTGAACCCGCCCGTTTTCTCGCTGCAAACGATCGAGACTCCGTAATAATCGGACAGAAGCCGGGCGACGGTTTCCAGTCTCTCTCTGTCGAAATAGTACAATCCCTCGATCCACGATGCGTATTTGCGGACGTCGACCTCTTCGACGCGCGTCTCTCCTCCCGCAACTTCATACATCTGCTTCGGTTCGAGCACCCTCTTGTTTCCGCCCGTGTTGTCCGCAACTTGTACGGACCCTTCCACCAGGACGACGCGTTCGAGTTTCCGGCTGTCGTATGCGCATACGTTGAAACGGGTTCCCATGACCTCGACGTTCAGCCCTTTGGTCCGCACGATGAACGGGCGGTCGTCGTGCACGACGTCGAGGAAAATTTCGCCGTCGACGTAGATTTCCCGCTGCTTGCCGGTAAATTCCGCCGGATAGACGATCCGTGTATTGGCATTGACCCACACTTTGGTCCCGTCGGAGAGGGTGAGGCGCGACATTTTGCCTTTCGGGATGATGAGCTGGTTGTATTTTGCCGATTCTTCCTTGGGTATCTGCGACTGACTTACCGTGATTTTTGAATCGTCGTAGCAGATTTCAGCCTCCTTGTCCGTGATGACCACGGTTTTGGCGTCCGACAGGATCAGTTTGGCCTCCCTGCTTTCGGTGGAGTCGGCTTTTGCGCAGGCGTATTCGTAGATTTCGACATGCCGCGCCCCGTCGTTCGACGGCCATAATGCGAACAGCAGCAGGACCGATGCAGCGACGGCCGCCGGATAGAGCATGTATTTCCAGCGGGGACGCCGTTCCGGTTTGTTCAGTCCCGTTTCCGCGGCGATATTCTCCCATAGCCGGGAAATCTCCTGATCGGTAATGAAAGGCAGGATTTCGTTCGAGGATTCGATATACCTCCGGGCAACGAAATACTCGCTGATATTGGGCGGATCGGACGCTACGAAGTCCTGCCAGAAAGCGACGCTTTCGCGTACGGGACTTTTCACGGATGCAACGAAAAAATCGTCCGACAGGAAGTCTTCGAGGGTAAAGAGTTTATAGTCTTTGTTGTCCATCCGGGCGTAGTTTTATACAGTAAACACTGCCGCCCGGATTTTATAATCACTTTTTCCGGAAATTAATTCAGATAATTTGTGCGGATTCGCTTCAAGGCCCGTTGGATGGTGTTCAGAACAGCCTGGTAACTCATATTCATGACGTCGGAAATCTCGCTGATGCTGAGATTGTCGATATACCGGTAATGCATGGCCTGCTTTTGCCGCGGTGTGAGGGTCGACATGATTTCGGCGACCCTGTTCTGCATGATCGTCTCCTCTTCCCGGATTTCGATTTTGCGGGATGCGTCTTCACAGACCTGCTCTTTCGCTTTTACGGCATCGTCGGAATTCCCCCCCCCCTCCGAATCGGTCTATGTTTCGTTTCAGATTTTTTAATAGGCTGTTGCGCAGCGCCGCGCAACGGAAGTATTTGATATTGTCGGTAGGGCGCAGGTTGCTTCGGTTGGAGTATATCTTGACGAAAACATCCTGAATGCAGTCTTTTACCAGTTCCCGGTCGCCGGTGAACTGTGACCCGTACATGAACAGCACGCGGACATATCTTTCGAAAATATGTGCATTCGCAAAAATTCCCGTAATAAACAAGCGATTCGGCATGAACATCGTGAAATGGTCTCCGATTTTAACGCCGGCCGGACCGCCGCCGCCTTTCTGTTTCCTCCGCTTGTTTCATGGCCCCGAATCATAAAAAGGCACTCGTACGGAGTGCCTGAACGGTTTGTCGATAACGCCGGATCGTGGCTTGCCGGCAATTGTTTATCGGTGCAGTATCTATTATTTGCCGATGCAGAATGTTAAAGTTATTGATAATAAGAACTTTACGGATTTGTGGCTCAAATAAGGCCCAAATATTTGATAAACAGTGATAAGCGATGATAAATAGATTGCAATAGGTGCAAACTTTGCGAAGTTGATTAGGACAAGCAAGTAGCTGCCAACCAAAAGCTGAAAATACTCCTATTCTGATAATAGTCTAAACTATTAAATCACAACGCAAATGAGAAGGAGTAAATTTAGAAGGCCGTGCAAGGTGCTTATATTCAATGGAGCAAGGGTGTTGGTAGCGATTGTTCGCTCGCTGCATTGTGCCGCTGAACTGACGCACGAAAACAAATCGGCAATACACAATTGTTGCACCGGCAAATCGGTCCGATCGGGAGTCTATTATTACCGCCAGCTGCACCCCGATATCCTATTGGAGATGGGCGACTTGGATAATCTGACGCTGAAAGAGTATGACGACTTGTGTGGCATCAAACGAAAATACATTTCCACAAGGAAGATGGCGCATATTCGTCAGAGGGCAAGGGATAGGCAAAGAGTGAAGATTGCCACCTCCCACCAGGAAATGAACTAACAACGGCAACCCTCAAAGCATCAGGCGGTTGCAACGATGCGCAAAATAAATGCCCACTCTATTGCCCTTCACTCATCTCGCTATTCTTCGGTATTTTTCCAAGTCTG
>UROX01000076.1 GCA_900549685.1 uncultured Alistipes sp. | reverse complement strand
ATGCGTTGTATGCAGGCTTGCTTTTTGCTTTCAACCTCTTTCTGCGTTGGTGGAGCGGCGAGTTGGATGCGGACGAGAAGGTGGAGATTCCGCCGATCCTGCCCATCCTCACGCTGCGCAGCTCGGTACTGTTCCCCGGTTCGATCACCCCGATCACCGTGGGCCGCGAAAAGTCGATGAAACTGGTACGCGAAGTCGAAAACGCCGGCAGCATGCTGGGCGCCGTGTTGCAGAAGGAACCCGAGGTGGAACAGCCCGGTCCGGGCGACCTGTACCGCATCGGTACGGCGGCGCGGATTCTCAAAGTCCTCGAAATGCCCAACGGCAACCTGACGGTGATCCTGCACGGACTCGAGAAGATCGAAGTCACCGACTTCGTCGTTTCGGAACCCTACTTCAAGGCCTCGGTCTCGGCGCTCAAGGACTCGACGCCCGATCAGGGCAACATCGAGTTCGAGGCGCTGGTCGAGTCGATCAAAGATGTGGCGCTGAACATCATCAACATATCGCCGCAGATGCCCAAAGAAGCGTCGTTCGCCATCAAGAACATCGACAACAAACGGGGCATCATCAACTTCATCTGCTCGAACCTCGACCTGCCCGACAGCGACCGGCAGCGGCTGCTCGAAGCGCCGGGCCTGCTGGCCCGCGCCCGCCGTCTGCTCGAAATCCTCGTGCGCGAACAGCAACTGGCCGAACTCAAGAACGACATCCAGAGCAAGGTCAAGCAGGACATCGACCAGCAGCAGCGGGAATATTTCCTCCAGCAGCAGATCCGCACGATCCAGGACGAGCTGGGCGGCGATCCGGCCGACCGCGATATCGACGAACTGCACGACCGGGCCGAAAAGAAGAAATGGAAACCCGAGATCCGCGAGCTGTTCTTCAAGGAGCTTTCGAAACTCGAACGGATGAACCCGGCCGTAGCCGAATACTCGGTGCAGCTCAACTACCTGCAACTGATGCTCGACCTGCCGTGGGAAACGTATACGAAAGACAATCTCGACCTGAAACACGCCAAGAAGCGGCTCGACAACGACCACTTCGGGCTGGACGAAGTCAAGGACCGTATACTGGAACACCTGGCCGTGCTGAAACTCAAAGGCGACCTCAAATCGCCCATTCTGTGCCTGTACGGCCCTCCGGGCGTCGGCAAGACCTCGCTCGGCAAATCGGTGGCCGGAGCGCTCAAACGCAAGTTCGGCCGCATCTCGCTGGGCGGGTTGCACGACGAAGCCGAAATCCGCGGACACCGCAAGACCTACATCGGCGCCATGCCGGGCCGGATCATCCAGACCATCAAACGGGCCGGATCGTCCAACCCGGTCATCATCCTCGACGAGATCGACAAGGTGACGGTCAGCAACCACGGCGACCCCTCCTCGGCGCTGCTCGAAGTGCTCGACCCGGAACAGAACACGACGTTCCACGACAACTACCTCGACGCCGAATACGACCTCTCGAAGGTGTTGTTCATCGCCACGGCCAACAACATCGCCAACATCAATCCCGCGCTCAGGGACCGTATGGAGATGATAAACATCCCCGGCTATATCCTCGAGGATAAAGTGCAGATCGCCCGCAAGCATCTGCTTCCCAAGCAACTCGAAGCGCACGGCGTGTCGGCCAAACAGTTGAAAATCGCCCCGAAGACGATCGAAAAGATCATCGCCGAATACACCCGCGAATCGGGCGTCCGGACGCTCGACAAGCACATCGCCAAGATCGTCCGCACCCGGGCCAAGAACATCGGCTTCGAAGAGGAATTCCAGCCCGAAATCACGACCGAAGACGTCGAAAAAATCCTCGGCGTGCCGCGTTTCCAGAACGAAGTCTACGAAATCGCCGGCATGGTGGGCGTCGTGACCGGACTGGCATGGACCGAAGTGGGCGGCGACATCCTCTACATCGAGTCGATCCTCACGCCGGGCAAAGGCGTCCTGACGCTGACGGGCAACCTGGGCGACGTGATGAAAGAGTCGGCCACGATCGCCCTGGAGTGGGTCAAGGCCCACGGCGAAGAGCTGGGCATCGACCGCGAGAAGTTCGAGAAGTTCGACATCAACATCCACGTGCCCGAAGGCGCCATCCCGAAGGACGGCCCCAGTGCAGGCATCACGATGGTCACGTCGCTCGTCTCGACGTTCACGGGACGTCCGGTCCGCGAGCGGATCGCCATGACGGGCGAGACCACGCTCCGGGGCCGCGTCATGCCCGTGGGTGGCATCAAGGAGAAGATTCTGGCCGCCAAACGCGCCGGCATCCGCGAAATCATTCTCAGCGAAGACAACCGCAAGGACATCGCCGAGATCAAAGCCGAATACCTCGAAGGCCTTTCGTTCAGTTACGTCCGCACCAACGACGACGTGCTGCGGCTGGCCATGGACCGATAAGCCGGACGACCGGCACCGCACGGACAGGCATGGCATGCAGCAGCGCATGCCGTGCCTTTTCGTAACGGAATACCGTATCACAACATAACCCGAACGAAAATGAAAGTAGTCGTAGGCCTCTCCGGAGGCGTCGATTCGAGTGTGGCCGCCTACCTGCTCAAGCAGCAGGGACACGAAGTGATCGGCCTGTTCATGCGCAACTGGAAAGACACGACCGGCACGCTGGAAGGCGACTGCCCGTGGTACGACGACCACATGTTCGCCGAACTGGTGGCCAAACGGCTCGACATCCCTTTCCATATGGTCGATCTGAGCGAGCAGTACCGCGAACGGGTCGTAGACTATATGTTCGCCGAGTACGGACGCGGACGCACGCCCAATCCGGACGTACTGTGCAACCGCGAAATCAAGTTCGACGCCTTTCTGAAAACGGCGCTCGAACTGGGCGCCGACTGCGTGGCCACGGGACACTACTGCCGCCGCGAGGACATCGAGACGGAGAGCGGCACCGTCCATCGTCTGCTCGCCGGCAGCGACCCCAACAAAGACCAGAGCTATTTTCTCTGCCAGCTCACCCAGCAACAGCTCTCACGGGCGCTGTTCCCTATCGGCGACCTGCTCAAACCCGAAGTCAGGCGCATCGCCGCCGAACAGCATCTGGCCACGGCCGAGCGCAAGGATTCGCAGGGCATCTGTTTCGTAGGCAAGGTCGATCTGCCCGTCTTTCTGCAACAGCAGCTCGCCGCCCGGGACGGAGACATCGTGGAGATTCCCGCCTCATGGCCCGGCTACCGCGAACGGACGCCGGACGGCACGCTCGAAGAACTGTCCGCCCCCTTCGTCTATGACGAATCGGACGGCACGAAGGTCGGACGCCACCGCGGCGCGCACTTCTTCACAATCGGCCAGCGCAAGGGCCTCAACGTGGGCGGCAAACCCGAACCGCTGTTCGTCATCGCCACCGACGTGGAACGCAACATCCTCTACGTGGGACAGGGACAGGACCATCCCGGCCTCTACCGCAAAGCGCTGCACATCCGGCCCGAGGAGATGCACTGGATACGGCCCGACCGGCAACTGCCCGCGGGGACGAGCGCCCGGTTCAGCATGCGGATACGCTACCGGCAGCCGTTGCAGGGCGGTACGCTCCACGTTACGCCCGAAGGCGGATACATCGTCTTCGACGAGCCTCAGCGCGGCGTGACGGCCGGACAGTTCGCCGCATGGTACGACGGCGAAGAGCTGGTCGGATCGGGCGTCATCGACCGCTGATTCCCGCGACAGAACCGATCGGGCCGCATGCCGCGACTCGCCTTTTTACAGCCGACCGTTCCGACGGCCGGCTTTTTCTTCGCCCCTTCTCCATTCCGACAACGACACCGTTTCGTCGCCATACGTCCGACATCGCCGACAGAGCGCTCTTTTCCGACAAAGCCTCCCCTCGTCTTTTCCACCGCCGAATTTCGACGAGAAAGAAAAGAGACCGCCCCTCCCTCCCACACTCCGATGTCCCGCCGTCCGAAAACCGTCCCGGCAAAAGTTCGGCCCGACATTCGCTCCCCCGCGCAACCGTTCCGACGAATCCGCACGCAAGGGTTATCACCCCGAAACGATGATTCGGGAGAAAGAATCCGAAAAACAACTGTCTATTCCCCCTGTCGCAACGAAAGTTCCGTCTATCTCCCGTTTCGGTTTTGCACATAGCGAAATTAAACTGTATTTTAGCGGTCCGAAACCAAATTAAAATTTACATTCATGGAAAATTTCAGACCTCGTATTTTCAAAGAACGGGCTCTGGCTGCCCTGCAGGGTAACTGGAAACCGGCCGCTATCGCCGGATTGGTGTTTCTTTTGCTTTACGGCGCAACGGTCGGACTGAGCCAGCTCATCCCCGTCGTTCCTGCCCTGTTCATCGGAGTATTTTTCGCGGCAGGTCTCCTCTTCGTGTGCTGGGACCTGCTCAAAGAGGGAAAGGTAGACCTCAACAAACTGTTCGAACCGTTCCGCGATTATGTCCGCTACCTGATCGGCTTCCTGCTCCAAACCGTTTATACCGTCCTGTGGACAATGCTGCTCATCGTGCCGGGCATCATCAAAAGCATCTCTTACGCCATGATGCCGTTCATCTTGCGTGAGAATCCGGACATGACCGGCGAGCAGGCCATCTGCCAGAGCATGAAAATGATGGAAGGCCACAAGATGGACTACTTCCTGCTGAACCTGAGTTTCATCGGATGGGCTCTTCTGGCCGTTCTCACGCTCGGTATCGGCCTCATCTGGCTGTATCCTTACATGTATACGTCCTACGCCGCGTTCTACGAAGAAGTCAAAAAAGATTACGCGACGCGGAATACCGCAGCAGCCTGATCGGATCGTCGGCGTCCCGGAACCGTCCGGCCGCCCCGCTTCGGTAAATGAATATAAAAACACCCTTACTGCAAATATGCGGTAAGGGTATTTTATTTTCCGATCCCCTATACATCCGCCGGCAAAGCCCGCCTCCCTCCTCTCGCACCTCCGTCTGCCATTCGACGCAGCGAAACCGCCGCACCTCTTTTACGTCTTCCTTGCGACCGCCGCAAAGCGAATGCCCCGAGTCCGCCCCCTGTTCCGGTAAGCACCTCACAAACATCCTTTTCCGACCGGAGCGCACACCGTCCCCGACGCCCACCGCACAATCCGCCCCGCAGAACGCTCCTTCGGAAAGAGCCTCGGGAATATCGAAAATAAACTGTATATTTGTACTTTCGAACCGATTATCACGATCGACTCTCGGTCCGCACGATACGGGAACAATCGCCGGCCCGGAAAAACGGAGCATCGAGCATGCCCCATGTAACGCCGATATTTTTCACTGAGAATGAAACGCTTGAAAGTCGCTACGGGTCCATCGAGGGAACTGACCCGTGCGGAATTGGAAATCATGCAGATCCTGTGGCGTAAGGAAGCCGCGTTCGTCGCCCAGATCATCGAAGAGATGGCCGAACCCAAACCCGCCTACAACACGGTATCCACCGTCATCCGGGTATTGGAGAAAAAAGGAGTCGTCGCCCACGAAGCCTACGGAAAAAGTTACCGCTATTACCCCCTGTTCGACAAACGCACCTACACGCAACACGTGATGCAGAACATACTCGCCAATTTCTTCGACGGATCGTTCTCCGGCATGGTCTCGTTTCTCTGCGAACAGGGCGATATCCCTACCGAAGAGACGAAAACAGCCGCTCGCATTATCCGGCAGAAAGCCGACGAAAACTGAAGGCAGAACAGACGGGCAGTCCTTTCTTACGACCGGCACCGGCCGTCGCCCGCATATAGCTCCGGGATCGTTGTTTCTGTTTCAGGACCTACCGAATTCACATTTCGGCGTATCGAAAGAGTGTAAATTTATATCCGGGATTCACAGCCGCAAACCGCGTTTCCCCATCGTCCCGTCCGGGCAAAAATCTCAGAGCACAATCCCGGGAACCACGACAGAAACGGTATTTCAAAGGAGAACGCACGAAGAAAACCGAATCGTGCTCCCTTGCATTCCATCATCTCATCTGCCGGCCATGCCGACATTCCCGCCTTTCCGACACCGGGACAGCGCCATTTCTGAGAATCCGCACGCCCCTATCATTCCTCGCTGATCGCCATCAGCTGCTCGCGATAGGCGGCCAGAATACGCGACTTGGAAATGAAGCCGAGGTATTTGCCCTCGCCCGACACGACGGGCAGCATCCACGCCTTCGACCCCTCGAAAGCATCCAGCACACTGCCGATCTGCTCGTTGGGATAGATCAGATCGGGCGGAGGAATCATGTAGTTGTCGATCGTTGTACCGTACTTCGACGCATCGAACATATCGGCCCGCAGGTCGTCGAGCTGCACGACGCCCAGCAGCGTCCCGTCGCGACTGACGACGGGAAAGATGTTGCGGCGCACCGTCGAAATCAGCTTGACCACGTCGCCCAGCGTCGTATCCATCGATATTTTATAGAAGTCCGTCTCGATCAGGGTGGAAAGGTTCAGAAAGACGAGCACGGAGCGGTCCTTGTTGTGCGTGAGCAGTTCGCCGCTCTGGGAGAGTTTTTTCGTATAGATCGAATAAGGTTCGAGGTAGTAGCCCAGCGTGAACGACAGCGCGGCGACGAGCATCAGCGGCACGAATAGCGAATAGCCGTTGGTCAGCTCGGCGATCAGAAAGATCGACGTCAGCGGCGCGTTCATCACGCCCGACATGACTCCGGCCATACCGACGAGCGTAAAGGGCACGATCGGCAGATCGAATCCGAAAACAAGGTTGAGGATATAGACCATCGTGGCCCCGGTGAACGCACCGACGAAAAGCGACGGAGCGAACGACCCGCCCACCCCTCCGGCTCCGTTGGTGGCCGACATGGCCACGACCTTGAAAAACAGCGTCGCCAGCAGATACAGCGCCACGACCCATCCCGTATGCCGATAGCGGAAGAACAGCGAATTGTTGAACAGGGCGTCCGTATTGGCATACATCAGGTCGGTCAGCGACTCGTAGCCTTCGCCGTAAAGCGGCGGAAACAGGAAGATCAGCACGCCGATAACCAGCCCGCCGACGATCCACTTCCGGTACATACTCCGGATGCGGGCGAATTGGGACGATATGGCCGAATTGATGCGTGTGAAATAGTAGGACATCAATCCGCAGATCAGCCCCAGCGCGACGTAGAAAGGCAGGTGCCGCAGCTCGAAGACATGTTTGAGGTCGATGTTGAACACCGGATCAAATCCGTTGAGGAAGAACATCAGCGTCGTGGCCGTCACAGCCGAAATCAACAGCGGAATGATCGATGCGACGGTAATGTCGAGCATCAGAATTTCGAGCACGAAGACAACGCCCGTGATGGGCGCCTTGAACACGGCCGACAGTGCGGCCGCAGCCCCGCAGCTCAACAGCAGTGTGACATTCTTGTAATTGAGCCGCATGAAGCGGCCAATGTTCGAACCGATGGCCGAACCCGTCAGCACGATGGGCGCCTCGGGACCCACCGAACCGCCGAAGCCGATGGTCGCCGAACTGGCGAGGATGGACGAATAACAGTTATGCGGCTTGATGCGCGACCCCTTCTTGCTCATGGCATAGAGCACGCGGGTCACGCCCTCGCTGATGTTGTCGCGGATGAGGTATTTGACCAGCAACGTCGCGATGACGATCCCGATCACCGGGTAGAACAGATAGAACACGCTCGCCCGGTCGATATCGAACCAGCTGGTCAGCATATACCGGAACAGGCCCAGCGTCCGTTCGAACAGATAGGCGGCCAACCCGGCGGCCAACCCCACGACGATGGCGAGCAGAATCATCAACTGCTTGTCCGTAAGCCGTTTGGTCGCTATGATGAGGTAGCGGTACAGGATCGATATCCGGTTCTTGATCCGTGCCATATCGTCTCTCGTCGAAGGGGTTCGAAAAGGCTTTCCCGAGTCGGAACGTCGCCGGCCCGTCTATCCGAACGGACCGGCACGCCCGATATGTTTGTCGTTTAACGGGTTCCAAAAGGTTTGATACCCATGATCTCCCGCACGTCGGCGACCGTTTTTCCGGCACTTTCCCGCGCTTTCTCGGCCCCCTGCCGCACGACCTTCGCCAGATAGGCCTCGTCGGCAGCGATATCCTGAATCCGCGCCCGGATCGGAGCCACGACCTTGATGATATCTTCGGCCAGCTGTTTTTTCAGGTCGCCGTAACGGATCTCGCAACGGTTCCACAATTCGGAGAAATGCTGCACCGTATCTTCGGTCGAAACCACGCGCAGCAACGTGAACAGGTTGGCGATCACTTCGGGCATCGGGCTGTCGGGTGCCGTGGGGCCCGAGTCGGTCACGGCTTTCATCACCTTCTTGCGGATCGCCGCGTCGCTGTCCGACAGATAGATGCCGTTTCCTTCCGACTTACCCATCTTGCCCGATCCGTCCAGTCCGGGAATCTTCACGAGTCCTTCGCCGCTGAAGACATAGGGCTGGCATTCGGGGAAATATTCCACGCCGTAGATCTGGTTGAAACGACGGGCGAAACGGCGGGTCAGCTCGAGGTGCTGCTCCTGGTCCTTGCCCACCGGCACACGCGTGGCCCGATGCTGCAAAATATCGGCGGCCATCAGCACCGGATAGCTCAACAGACCGATATTGACATTTTCGGGCTGCTTGCGGATTTTGTCCTTGAACGAAGCCGTGCGTTCCAGCTCGCCGACGAAAGCGTGCATGCTCAACAGCAGCGACAGCTCGGTCACTTCCGGTACGTCGCTCTGGACATAGATCGTCGCCACGTCGGGATCGAGTCCCGCGGCCAGGTATTCCGACAGCACGTTGGTGACATTCGCATGCAGGATCGCAGGATCGGGATGCGTCGTCAGCGAGTGATAGTCGGCTATGAAGAAAAAGCAGCGGTCGGTATGCTGCATTTTGACAAAGTTCTTCAGCGCACCGAAATAGTTGCCCAGATGCAGGTTTCCGGTGGATCGTATTCCGCTCAGTACAGTTTCCATATTGCGTTATTAATATTCGGAAGGCAAACTTACGAAATTTACCGGACAAAAGGCCTCCCGGCCTTCGAAATATAATAGTAGTTAAATCGAAAAAATGGATTACTTTTGTCTCTCGCATCAACCCCACCTCTGAAATGAATACCTACTGGCGACTGCTCGGATTCGCGAAACCCATCGAAAAATACGCCGTTCCCTACTTTTTCTATACCCTGTTCTACGCAGTGTTCAACACGTTCAACTTCGTGCTCATCATCCCCATCCTCGACACGCTTTTCGACCAGAGCGGCGCTGTCGAACGGGTCCGCGAGATGCCGCCCTTCGAACTGAACATGGACTACCTGAGGGAATTCATCAATTTCCTGCTGTACAAACTATTCGGCGAAAACTATTCAGGCATGGAGGTATTGATCTTCCTGGGCCTGTTCATCATCACCTCGTCGCTGTTGAGCAACCTGTTCCGCTATCTGGGCCAGCGCACGATCGAAACGATGCGCATACGGACGCTCGAACGCCTGCGCAACAAAGTCTACGACAACGTGACGGGCATGCACACCGGATATTTCAGCAACGAACGCAAAGGCGACATCATATCGAAAATATCGTCCGACGTGCAGGTCGTGCAGTTCTGCATCACCAACACGCTCCAGGTGGCGTTCCGCGATCCGTTCCTCATCATCGGTTATATGGTGGCGCTGTTGCTCATCTCGTGGAAACTGACGATCTTCTCGGCCCTCTTCCTGCCGCTGGTGGCGTTGGTCATCGGCACGATCGTCAAACGGCTGCGCCGCTCGGCCACCGAGGCGCAGGAACGTTTCGCCGACATCGTGAGCCTGATGGACGAATCGCTCTCGGGCATCAAGATCCTCAAAAGCTACAACGCCATAGGCTACATCACCGACAAATTCCACCGTCTCAACGGACAGTTCTCCCGCATATCGCTCGGCATGGCCCGACGCCAGCAACTGGCCTCGCCGGCCAGCGAATTCATGGGCATCACGACGGCCTCCATCCTGCTCGTCTACGGCGGCTCTCTGGTGCTGGGCGGCGATTTGGCCGCCAGCGGTTTCATCGCCTATCTGGGTATTTTCACACAGATCACCCGCCCCCTGCGTTCATTCACCGACGCCTTCGCCAACATCAACCAGGGTATCGCAGCCGGAGAACGCGTACTGGCCCTGCTCGACGAAAAAAGCAAGATCGCCGACGCTCCCGACGCCGTTCCGATGGAAACCCTGCGGGAAGGTATCGAATTCCGCAACGTGCGGTTCTCGTACGAAAACAAGGAGGTGATCCGGGGTGTGAGCTTCACGATCCGCAAAGGCGAAACCGTCGCACTCGTCGGCCCGTCGGGCGGAGGCAAATCGACGCTCTCCGATCTGATCCCGCGATTCTACGACGTACAGAGCGGCGAGATCCTCATCGACGGCATCGACATCCGTCGTTACCGCATCGGAAGCCTGCGCGAGCACATCGGCGTCGTGTCGCAGGACACCGTGCTGTTCAACGACACGATAGAAAACAACCTGAGGCTCGGCAAACGGGATGCGACGGACGAAGAAGTGCGCAACGCCGCCCGCGTAGCCAACGCCGACAGCTTCATCATGGAGACCGAAAACGGCTACCGGACCAACATCGGCGACCGGGGTATGAAACTCTCCGGAGGCCAGCGCCAACGGTTGAGCATCGCCCGGGCCGTGCTGAAAAATCCCGAAATCCTGATCCTCGACGAGGCGACCTCGGCCCTGGATACCGAATCGGAAATGCTGGTACAGGGAGCGCTCGACTCGCTGCTCGAAGGACGCACCTCGCTGGTCATCGCCCACCGACTGAGCACGATCCACAATGCCGACCGCATCATCGTCATCGACCAGGGCCGTATTGCCGAACAGGGCACCCATCAGGAACTGATGAACCTGCACGGCATCTACGCCAAACTGATCGAAATGCAGCAGATCGAAGAATAGCCTCGTAGCTTCCGAGCGGCGCACGCTCCGCCCGTCCTGCACGACCCGCGCTGCAAAGTCTTCCGACAACAAGTCCGGCCGGCAGCATAAAATTCCCTGTCGGCCGCACCCTTTGCGGAAAAGATAAGCCCCATCCGAAAACGACACAGGAGCCTCAGTGCGGCTTCTGTCGATAACGACTACCGCCAGCCTGCCACTCCCCGTTTGCGGAACTCGCCGGCCACACTTTCCTTCGGACGGCGACAATCCACAGCTCCCCCTGACCGTCTCAGACAACGATCTACGAAATTTCTCCTCCCGCCGCACCGCATCCGGGAACCCCTTTCGCCTACGCTACGCCAAGAAAACAGGGATTACAACATATCGACATTTAAGCACTGTCGCATCCGAAGCCGCATTCGTCGATCTCGCATACATTTCACAAACAGCCGAAACATTTCCTCGGCGTCTGCCCCTCCATACGCATGAAAAATCCTCCCTATCGGACAGTCCTTCCGGGACAATCGAACCGGTCTCCGAAACACCGGCACCCCGGTAACTCGAAAAATTCCGAGGCTGCCCGATTAAAGACATAATCCCTGAATTCGCTTCGGGTAGAATGGCGGCAGTAACGATACCGTTCCGGCAGACGATGCCACATATCGAAATGGCGGAGATTCTTCGTGCTCGACTCCAGATAGACGGATGAACCGACACGTTTGTCGAACATACCCCATAACGAACTCTC
>UROX01000075.1 GCA_900549685.1 uncultured Alistipes sp. | reverse complement strand
TGCATAGAAATCGGAGTACAATAATTCGGAAAGAAATCATATACGGTCTTGCCCCCCCGAAGATTTCAAGAACCGTATTCGTTTCTTCGGTCGGGCTGCTCGCGGCTTGCCGCAAGCACAATCCGGTCTCAGGTCTCGCCCCAGGACAGGGCTTGGAACGGGATATGTAAAGTCGCGAGGTTCAGAAAGATCGTCGAGGTAAAATCGCATAATAACCGTCCGAATTATATACCGGTATCGATATGGCTGCGGCAATGCTTCTCGGGGGGGGGGAACGGTTGCCCCGAAGAGAAAGACCCGTTTTGAATATGCGGCCTTGCGCGGGCAAAAGCAGGCAGAACGGGACAAGACGGCCGGGGAGGTTGCATGGCGAAAAGTCGGAAGGATAATCCTCAGGCCAATGGCGGGGCTTTCTGCGAATCACTCCGGTGCCCACGGTTGCACGAGAAAGAGAGGGAAAGAAACGGGAGCGGGCAGGCATTTCGACACAGCTATTTTTCCGGGATGCGGTCGGATATGCACAGCCGAGGCACTATCCCGATACCGTTATCTGAAAAAGGAGAGTCCGGAAAGCAAAAGTCGAGAAGAACGATGGCCGGACAGAAAAATTCCGATTCGAAAAACCCGATATACGAAACACTTTCGCAGGATGTCCTTCTTAACGTTTCCGGCAGAATACGATTCCGGTCCGACAGAGCAAGGAGTCTTTTCGGGAAAAAGAGCAATCATATATTTTCATGTACCGGGGAGGTATTCGATGGCATTTTTCGGATCAGACCGCGGGGATTCGCGGCAAAGATAGCACTTTCAGTCGCTCCCCCGGCGAGAGTCCAAGGCACAATATGAAAAACCATGAGGCTCAGCCGAAAGCCGGTATCCGAAAGATATGATCGGAGAAAGAGACCTCACGAAATAGCGACTCCGACCGCAGACCGTATCGGCACGCCGCACGGTACGGTCGTCCGGAGGGAAACGAGGATGGAGGGAAGGCATCCGAGAGGGAACGGAGGCGACGAGCGACGGAGGCGGAAAGACGCTGCGGCAGGGAAACCGCAAGAGAAAGCGCGGAAACCTCAACAGACAAAAATCACGTGCAGGCGTTCTCCTTCGGGGAGCGCCGAGCAAAAAACGACAAACGACATGTTCAGACAACAATTATCCGCAGCCCTCGAGACGGCCGTGCGGGAGGCTGGCTACGCCTTTTACCGAGGGTTCGAGTATCGGCTCAACGAAAAGCCGCTGCGGTTTCCCGCAGCGTGGTGTGCGCCTCCGAAGATGATCCGGATCGATGGACGCAGGGAAGGCGAAGCCACGTACCGCGTAACCCTGCAT
This sequence comes from uncultured Alistipes sp., assembly GCA_900549685.1. Classification (GTDB taxonomy): domain Bacteria; phylum Bacteroidota; class Bacteroidia; order Bacteroidales; family Rikenellaceae; genus Alistipes_A. The sequence goes on along the minus strand of UROX01000075.1, from coordinate 10,438 downwards.
CTGATGGAAAAGAATCTCCGTTACGACGAAACGCTCAAGGAACAGGCCTGGGACAGGATGGAGCGGGATGCTCTGCGAATCATCCGCCGGGCAGAGTCCTGCGACGAGATGTTCTGTGCCGAGAACATCGCGCTGACCCCGGCAGAATTCTCGCTGACGGTCCACGGGGAACTGTCGATGAAAGCCGAATTCGACATCAGAACCGATTTCCGAACCGAAGACAAAAACGACAGGCCATGAAAATCATACGAACACCCGCCCCGTACGCTTCGGCATACCGGGTGGCTCCGGTACGCATCTCCGCCACTGAAGACGAGCTGGTGGAGCTGGATATTTACGACGGGACGAAAAGTACCGTCATGGGTCGCCGCCGATTTACCGGCACCACATCATATGACGCCAACATAGCCAATTACGCACGGAACATGCTGGACGTCGCGCCGTTACACGGAGTACAGAGTACGTTCGTGCATCCCCTGAACCGGAGCGCCGACCTGATCGTGACAGCAGGGGAAACGGAAGCGGCCATCCGGCTGGGAGCCGGAATCAGGACGCTGTTCGCCTGGGAGAAGTTGTCGGCGTCGCCCGACATGCGACGGATCGCACCGGGAGAGAGCGACGAAATAGCGTTGTTGCCGGACGGGCATCCGTTGCAGGCGACAGTGACGCTACGGGGAAACGGAGAGCGGACGTTGCTGATCGCGACGCAGAGCGGGACCGAGGAACTGACTTCGTTCTATCTGAAAACGAACGATCTGGCCGAACGGTTCGGGCTGACGGGCAACGAGCTGGTCGGGCGGTACGACACGATGGACCTCCGAATCGACAGCGGAAACGAAGAAATATTCACGCAGTGGTACCGGCTCTCGGCACGGTCGCCCGAAGGCGTCAGGCTGTGCTGGTGGAACACATTCGGACAGATCGACTACTACACGATGCAGACGACGGAAGCCGAAGGATACGAGACACAGAAGGAACGCACCCGCACGGCAGCAGGTTACCGGACGACAGGGAGCCGGAGGGAGCGAAGGATGGCGCTCGTGTCGGATTTCGAGACGAAAGAGACGATGGAATGGCTCGCCGAAATCGCCTCGTCGCCGAGAGTGTGGATCGTCGGCGGAACGGCTCCCGCACGGGTGGACGTGCTGTCGTCGTCGGTCATGACGCACGGACTGAAGTTGTGCAGGATAGCACTGGAAATCAGACTGTGCGAGACGGAAAACTTTCAACACGAATAAATCCGGGAAATCATGGAAGTAAAACTGTTTATCGACGGTCGGGAAGCCGACACGGACCAGACGAGCGCCATCTCGATCTCGCTGGGGATCGCCTCTATCACGAAAATAGAGACCGGCAGGACCGGGTATTCGAGAACGATCAGGATTCCGGCCACAGTTCGCAACCGAAGGATCATGGGAGATGCGGCGGAAATCCACGGCGTGGAACAGTTCAACCGTGAAACGCATACGGCCCGGATCGAGGCGGACGGCTTCGTCGTACTGGAGGGGGCACCGATGCTGATACGGTACGAACGTCCGGAAGGCGGGAGCGGATGGTACGACCTGAGTATCGTGGGAGCCGGGAAACGATGGGTGGAACAGGCGGCGGAAACGATGTTCAACGAAACGGACATCGCGTTCGAAACGACAATCGGGGAAGACACGGTGCGCCGGAGCTGGAGCTGGGAGCATCCGGTGCGTTTTTTCCCGGTGCAGCGCGACCGGTTCGCCATTCCCCCGGCAGGAGGAATCGAGCCGAGCGTGCGGATAATGACCTTCGACGACTATCATCCGTTCCTGCATCTGAGGACCCTGCTCGACGCCATCGTCGGAGGGGGAGGATACCGGATCCGGTCGGAGTTCATGGACGGGGAATTTTTCCGGTCGCTGTACATCAGCGGACGCTACCCGGAAAAGGAGGTCGAGCTGTTGCAGGAACGCATGGGATTTCTGGCAGGGCGTCTCACGGACGCCTCGGCGACGGCCGACCGGTTTGGACGGGTGTATGCGGATCCGCTCTCGACGCTTTCGTCGGTAGGGAATATCGTGGACACGGCCGACCCGGAAGAGGAAGCCGACGGCATATCCGTAGAAGAAGCGTACAACCGAAACGGGTGTTTCTGTCGGGACGGAAAAAGAATCGCCTACCGTCCGCCGCAAAGCGTGTATGTCGGATTCGAGTACACGCTCCTTTACCGTTCGGACTACCGGATCGCCGACCGGGAAGAACTGCGATGCTTCGACCGGGTATGGCTGGACGACGACATCGAACGGCAATACAGGGTACCCAACCGTTTCGAGGACAAAAGAGAGCGGATGGAGGACAACTGGCGATACAGGCTCGTCGTCTTCGATCACAAAGAGGGCGACGCCTATCGCCTGACCTGCGAGACAACGGATACCACGACGGGAGGAAGCACGGAAACGGAACTGGCACTGTTCGCCTCGCGCAGCACGGCGGTGGACGTAAGCGTCGGCCGAAAGACCTGCAATCCGAAATTATGGATCCGGACGACCGGGATCTATGTACCGTACACGGGTGACTGGGCGCTGTACGACGGATATGTCACGGAAACGGGACAGATCGACATCAACCTCAGGGTACGCAGCTCGGCCGCGGAATGTTCGCCGTCGTCGCCCCGGTATTTCGACCGCATTCATTTCGGCGGAGCGGAAGAGGGCATGGCTCTGACGCTGAACCGGGATGTCAGGCTCAAACCCGTATTCATGGCTCATCCGTGCGAAGGGTCGAAGATCGGCTGGGCCGATGTCGCGGCTCACCGGATACGGCAAATCGAGCTGGTGCGGGCCGTCCGGCAGATGTTCAACCTATACTTTTACAGCGATCCGCTCACCGGCACGCTGTACGTGGAACCAAGGGAAACGTTTTACCGGAACAACCCCGTCGTGGACTGGAGCGGAAAAATAGACCGGAGCCGGCCGGTCGCCGTGGAGGAACCGGGGGCGGAGCTGCCGGAATATCTCACGTTGCGCTATATGGAGGGAGACGGCAGCGTGGCGCGGTGGGACGAGACCAACAAACAGGTGCTCGGCCGATGGAGCGCCCCGCTGGGCAACCGTTTCGCTCTCGACAGGGAGCGGATTTACAGCAACCCGCTGTTCACTCCGACGCTGAACCGGACGGGCGCATATCCAGATGCGGCGGCAGCCACTCTCGTACAAGCGGGGGACCGAGACCGCAAAGGCAATCCGCCCGACACGGAGAACCTCAACTTTCCGCCAAAGATCGTCCGTTTCACAGGTCTCGAGACATTGCCCGACGGACAGTACTGGGGATGGCCGGGATACGGAAAGGTTTATCCGAAGATCGCCTTTCACGATCCGGAGGCAGAGCCGCCCGCAACGCTCTGCTTCGAAGACCGGGACGGAGCGGAGGGCCTGCACAGATACTACGACCGGCAGCTGGCGGCCTGTCGCAACGGACGCCGAATCACCCTCTACCTGAACCTGAATCCGGAGGACATAGAGCCGCTGGCATCGCCCGACTCACTCTGCAGGGACTTCAGGGCGCTGTACAGGCTTACGATCGACGGGGAGACGGTGCTGTGCAGGCTCGAGGAGATATGCGATTACAATCCGCTGCGGCAACCGACCCGATGTATTTTCATCAAAAACGTATAAAGTATGAGAAAGAACAGGTACAGCATTGTCTGGGACGATCCGCTATGGATGTCCGCCCGGCAACGGATCACGGAAGAAACGGCCGAGTCGGAGGAAAGCCGGAAAGAAACGCTGTTATCCGACAGCGGGACGGACCGACCGGGCACGACGGATATATCGGAACGGCCCTCCGCGGCAGAGAATCGGGTGGCCGAGCGACGAAACGGGGAAAACACCGAACGGGATGCCACTGTCCGGACAAAGGAAACTCCGGCTACGGACGCGGGGCTACGGACAGGAAACCGAACGGTCATAGAGTCTCTGTCTGGCGAGACGGAACGGAACGTACCCGCGGAACGCTCCGTAGAACCGGTGGCACGGAGTGCGGCCTTCAGCGCACGCACATCGGCATGGAACGCGGGAAATCTCTTTGCGGCGGGCTTATCGGAGCCTGCGGCAGGTGCGACGGCAGAAGTGTTCAGGCCCGCCGATCCGACGGCCGGGACAGCAGACCGGGACCTCAGGGAAGCAGCTTACGGCCGGAGCGGAGACGTCCTCGGACGGACCGAGACGGGAAGAAGCGACCGGACGGACATAGAGCGCATCGTGGACGAACGGCTGTCGTCGCTGCGGGTCTATGTACTCGAATCGGATATTACGGAAGCACAGAACAGCGTAAAGACGATGGTGGACAGAGCCTCGTTCTGAAAAACGGCAGGAACCGATGACTCTATATGAAAAAGCGTTCGTCCGTACGGTAGAGAACCGATACGGCACACTCACCCCCGGAGAAATCGCACGGAAGATGATCGAAATGGGCGTGGTGGATATCACGCTCTGCAAAGTGTTGTCCGTGCGGGAATTCGTCGCGGAAAGACTCGGAGAAGGCGTCAAAAAGATCGACGCCATGTGGATGGCGACGGAACATTTCGCCTGCTCCTACGAGTACGTGCGCAAATGCATCTATTACTATACCGATATCAACGCGGGGTGATCCGCATGTCGGTTTCCGTAGAAAAACTTTCGGGGCGGGGCGTTTTACCTTCGTATCGTCTTTCGCGCTTACCCACGCCTCTTTCCCTCCCGATCTTTCATTCAAAACGTATCGAAAATGACTTTCAAAGAACAATGGAATGCCCTGATGGGCAAAATGGGCATCGTCGCCGACAAAGATGTGTCCGAACCGGAGCGGCAAAACGAAAAACAGAACGGTCCCCGTCCGCAGGACGACCGAACGGAAGAAAAAGAAGAAACCTCCGCCGCGAAACCGGAACAGATCGATCCGGAAACCGTGCGGGCGACACGGACCCTTCCCTGCGAAGACCCCTCTCCCACCGAGCCGATTCTCTCGGCCAACGCGACGGCGTATAACGAAGACGCCAGAAATTTCAGATAAACCTTTTATCTCTCAAATCATTCAGCAATCATGGCAAAAATCGAAAATCCGAAAAGCTACACCGGGCAGGAGCTCGAAACGATCTTTTTCCGTCCCATGCTCAATGGGCCCGACGCCCGGGAGCTGGACATCAAAATCATGTACAACATGCCGGTACCGACGACGTTGCAGTTCTGGAAACGCAGCGGAGACATTCTGCAGAAATATGCGAAAGCAGGGTGGAACGGAGGCGAAAGCGCGACCAAATACCAGAAACAGATCGAACTGTCGAAAGTGAAAGCCGAGGCGGGTTATTCGGCGGACGATTACTTCAACATGGTGTACGAACGGATCGTCGGACGTGCCGACATCAATATGGACGACCTGTCGGGCACCGAACTCGAAGCAGCGGAGACCGCCCTGTTCAAGGAAGCCATCGCCGAAAGTATCCGGGCGACGATGTGGCTGGGCGATACGGAACGAGAAGGTACGCTCTCGACGTTCGACGGATTCGTCAAGCGGCTCCTGGCTGACAAGGGCGAAGGCGAAAACGATGTCCGGTGCACGGAAATCACCGGAGCGCTCACGGAAACGAACGCAGCGGAGACGCTGCTCAAGGGGCTGTGGAACAACGCGTCGGATGTACTCAAGGAATTCAAGTCGCAGGGCAATCTGGTCTATCTGGTCACCTCGGACATCTATGCGAAATACGAAGAGGAACTGGACGGCGCCGCACTGGAGGCCGCTTATCTGGCCAAACAGAACGGACGCGAAGGACTTTCGTTCCGAGGCATTCCGGTCATCGATCTCCGGATCGCCGCTTACCTGAAAGAATGTACCGACATGCCGCAGTCGTTCGCCCTGCTCACCGACCGCAGGAACCTCGCGCTGGCGGTCAATACGGCGGATTTTCCGGGAACCGAAGTGAGAATGTGGTACAACCCCGACCTGATGGAGAACCGTCAGCGGGCCGTATTCATGGCCGGATGCGACTATCTGCTGCCGGAACTCGTGTCGATGGCTGCCTCGCCGGCAGGTGCATAACACGGGAGAGGTCTGCCCTCTTCGCGGAGTGCCGGTCCCTCCGGACCCCGGCACTCCGTTCTCCGACCGGGAGAAAGAAGAGGAGGAACCGACATTTTCGAATCACATCCATACCAACCGAATCATTATGTCTCTGAACAATTACACCAAATCGAAATCACGCCGCAACGGAGGCATCCGCATGCTGGGTCTCATCGACCGGAACGAATTCGTATCGGCAACGTACAGTTCCGCGGAAAAAGGGTACACGTCCGTCACGCTCGACGAAGAATGTTTTTTCGCCAAATTCGAATTCCGCGAGGACGAGGCCGAGTACAAGGAGGAAGTGCTTTTGTCGAACGGCGCATGGAGCGTGACGCACGAGCTGCGTTTCACGCTGGATAAAATGGGCAACGACTGCGGCCCGGTCGTCGGTACGCTGACGAACGCTTCGCTCGGCGGCATGATAGCCCTCATCGTAACGTCCAACGGCGATACGTTCCTCGCCGGATACTCGCCCGAATTCGGGAAAGAGCGGCCGCTGCGGCTCCATGCGGCAGACGGGACGACAGGGAAAAAACTCTCGGACGGAACGAGAGAAATCGTCGTGCTGCGAAGCGAAGACGTGTCGAAAGCGATGCCGGTATTCGACGATTACGCCAAACTGTTCCAATAGATCCGGCGAGCGGAACGCATTCCGGGTGCCGGCATGCTCTGGAAAGCGTTCCGTACCGTGACGGACTCTGAAAAAACTCAACCTCCGATGAAAAAGACAACCAACGTTTCCGGGCCGTTCGTCCGGACGGCAGAACATCCTTTCGCCGCACCGGACATCGGCACAGGAAACGAACGATACTGGAAATGGGGATCGGACAACCTGTTTCCCAACGCCCTCTCGATGCTGTCCCGCCGATCGACGACACACCGGAGAATCATCAACGACAAGGCGGATTATATCTCGGGAAAAGGATTCACCTGCGATGCGGGCAACGAGATGCTGAACAAGCTGATCGGCAAAGCCAACGGGACGGGCGAAACGCTGCGGCAGGTCCTCAACAAGCTGGCTTTCGACAAGGCGCTTTTCGGGAACGCCTTTCTCGAGGCGGTCACGGACGAAGACGGGAATTTTCTCGCGCTGTTCCATCAGGATGCCTCGCGGTGCAGGATCGCCCGGGACGACCGCCACATCATTCTGCATCACGACTGGAGAGCCTTCTCGCCCGGCAAGGCCCGCACGCTTCCGCTGTATCCGGTTTTCGAACGGGCCGAGGACGGCACGCGACGGACGATCGTCCACTACAAAGACTACGAACCGATGTTCGAACACTACGGACTGCCGGCCTACATCGCGGGGATGAACGTGTCGGCCATAGCCTACAAGACCGACCAGTGGAACATCAGCCGGCTGGACAACTCGTTCCAGGTGTCGGGCATCATGGTGCTCGACGGAGAGGTGGAGAACGAACAGGACGCCTACCGCATCATTTCGGCGGCGGAAAAACGTTTCGCAGGCAAACCGGGGCAGGTCATGTTCATGGTCAAGAATTCGGACGAAGCGGACAACTCGAAATTCGTCCCGATCACGTCGGCCAACGAGGGAGACTGGAAATCGCTGCACGAGCAGGCGACTTCGGACATCGTGGTAGCCCACTCGTGGTTCCGATCGCTCAGCGGGCTGGACTATGCCACGGGATTCAATGCCGAACGTATTCTGCACGAATACGAGATCGCGCTCAACACGCTGATTCTGGGCGAGCAGCAGGAACTGCTGGAACCCATACGCTCGCTCATCGCAGGGGTACTGCATTGCGAAGCTGACTCGTTGCAGGTGGTGAACCGTCCACCGACACGATCCAAACCACTGTACATGAAAGTGTGGGAAGCAAGGAGAAACGACGGGCTGGAATACGATCCGCAAGACCCAGAGCAGAATCTTTATCTGGCTCAGATCACCAAATACGCTTTACGAAACATCGACTGACCCGCATATGAAAACAACGTTGATTACACCGGCCGAAGTGCTGGCACTGGCTTTTCCGTCCACCGAATGTCAGCGGGAAGAACTCGTCGGGGAGACGATGATCGAGACCGCCCGGATCAGATGGCTCGAGCCGGTACTGGGACCGCTGTGCGCCGTACTGGGAGAAGAACGCTACAAAGACTTCACGGACGAGTACATCAAACCGGCCCTGGCCTATTATGTCCGATATCTGGCGCTGGCCGAATGCAGCGCACACGTCGCCACGTTCGGGGTGGTGCAGGGATATACGGCATACGCGAAAACGGCGCCGCAGGAGACTCTGACGCTGTTACGCAAACAAGCCCGAAGTCTCGCCGACACGCTGCTGAACAAGGCGGTGGCCCATGTGGAAAATGATCCGGAGCGGTTTCCGGAATACGACCCGGAGCAGAATGTCGGCAAACGGGTTCTGTTCAAAGGAGGATTCATTCTGTAAATCCCGCGTCCTATGAAAACGATCACAGGAAGCATCGCCTCGGTGCTGTCTCTGCTGTCTCCGGTACAGCCGCTAGTGGTTTGCGCGCTGTTGTTCACGGCCATCGACTTCGTGACCGGCGTGGCGGCCGACCGCAAACGCAGCCGCGACAAAGGAGTCCGGTGGGCCTTCGAGAGCAGAAAGGCATGGAGAACCGTCTACAAACTGACATTCACCACGGCGGGGATCGTCATGGCATGGATGATCGACCGGTATATCTTTCCATTCGCGACGCTGAATCTGGCCAATCTGTTCACCGGATTCGTATGCGGAGTCGAACTGTGGAGCTATCTCGAAAATGCGGCGGAGCTATCGGAGCATCCGGTCTTCCGCTGGCTCCAGCAATACATGAAACAAAAAATAGACAACGAACTGACCGAAAAGAACAATGATTTACGAAAATAGAGTATCGCCCGCTTTCGCGGAGAAGGTACGAAAGATTTCGGCCCGACTCGGCATCGACCCCAACCATCTGATGGGGATCATGTGGTGCGAGAGCCGGTTCGACCCGACGGCACGGAATCCCATCGGCGGCGCGACGGGGCTGATCCAGTTCATGCCCTCGACAGCCGTCGGACTGGGGACGGACTGCGAGACGCTCAGAGCGATGGACGGCGTGTGCCAACTGGACTATGTCGAGCTGTTTTTCCGGCCCTATGCTTCGCGCTGCAAGACGTTTTCCGATCTGTATCTGGCCTGTTTTTTCCCTGCGGCCATAGGCAAGAGCGACGACTTCGTTCTCCGGACCCGAAGGCTGTCCGCCGAGGTCATCGCCCGGCAGAATCCGGTTTTCGATGCCGACAGGGACGGGCAAATCACCGTAGGCGAGTTCCGGAATTGCCTAAAAACACTGTTCCCCGATGAATTCCACCCGTATCTGTTTTAGACGGACGGCCGCAGGAATCGCTCTCGGACTCGTACTCTTCGGATGCCGGGCGGTGCGCAAGAGCCGATCGGAAAGCCTCCGGGTGAGGGATTCGGTCGCGGCAGACCATTCCCTGTCGGAAATCGCCATCGACACGGCCTTTGCGACGTGTCGGTTCAAGGAAATCCGGTTCACCGAATTCTATCCTCCGGACAGCAGTCTTCGCGACGGCTCTCCCCGTCCGCGCAAACAGTTTGTCGTACGATGTACGGACACAAAAAACGAAAAGAAAACGCAGAGTGTACGCCTCGCGGAAACTCTCGTTACCCACACCGCCGAACGGCGACAGACCGTCGAAGAGGAATCTCCGGGAAAAGATCCGTATCGCTGGCGCTATATGTTTTACACGGTGTGTCTACTCTCGCTGGTCGGCGCGGTCTGTCTAGCCCGGAAAATCATGCGATAGATACTGCCGAATACGAAGGAAGCGCTTCGACAGCGAAGGTTATTTTCATCCGAACATTTTCGAACAGATACAAGGCAAACAAAGAAAAGCGGGCGCCTGAAATGTCGGGCGCCCGCTGCTATCGTGTCTATACAGTATGTCCGGAAAAACGAAGAAAAGCCAGCAGAAAGAGTGTCTCGCACTCCGTTCTACCGCTTTTCCCTCCTACTAACCTAAAACTACTAACCTAAAACTTCGAGGGCAAAGATAAGGAGAAAATCGTCAAAACGACAAATTTTTTAAATATTTTTAATAAATTTTATTCTCCGAAGCGTGTTCCGCCCCGGTTAATCACATTGTAAAATATAGATTAACATCATATTGACCCTTATCAGAATTCAGAAACAGAAATGCGATTTTTCGAGCGATCGGACCGTATTACGTTCATCGACGATGAGAAAAGTCTCGAAAAACAGGAAAAGCCAAGATCGAGCGACCGAAAACAAGGAAATAAAGGCAAGATAAACGAAACGAAGCTCCCCCTCTTATCCGAAGAGGTGAATATCAGGCATATAAAAAAGAAGAAAAGCTAGTAGACAGAGTTTAAACTCTATC
>UROX01000074.1 GCA_900549685.1 uncultured Alistipes sp. | reverse complement strand
GGAACGGCCCGTATATCATACACCGGACTACGGTACTCTATTTTCTTCCGTGCCATGCAACATCGACTCGTATTTTTCCATTATTTTTTTCCGGTGCGTCTTCTCGTACTTGTTGAGCGAAAAGCCCATATACTTGCATGCGTGATCGTTCTTGAGAATGCAGATGCAAATGCGTTTGAAAGTAGGCAGGCGACTGAACTCGGGCAGGTCGATGTCGTCGATATACTCCATACGCACGGGACGTTTGTTGGTACGGTATCCGCTCTTCTCGCCCACATGAATCGGAATGCCGGCTTTCCGAAGCCCGAGGATCGTACGCTCGGAGAGACACCCTCCCTTTTCGCGCCAGAAACGCATGCTCACCGAAAGCTTTTCCAGATAGTTCCGACGCGTTCTCTCGGGCAGGGTCGAAAGGAGAAAGTGCATGTATTTTTCCCACGTGAGTCCTTCGGGCAGGCGGACGGACTGCCATCCGATGGCCGAAGTCCTTCCGTAAAGGGCTGCGAAATTGGCGCCGTTCACCCGGCCAATCATCCGCCCCCATGTGTCGGGATCGATCGCCCGGTACAGATGCAGGCTCGCGATGGCCGGAGCGATGAACGGACTGGCCACACGCTGATTGTCGAGCGACACGCCCGCCTTATAGTAAAGGTCGTAGAGATGGTTGTAAGCCCATCCGAACTTTCCGTTGGCCGTCCACACGTCGGTCGTCAGCCAGTCATATATCGGATAGGCATTGAATATCTCTGTCTTTTTCCACCGCCGGATCCACCGTTCGTTCTGGAAATGGTGCAGGTTGCGGCTGCTGTAAATGCACCGCCACCGGTTGAAACTCTCCTGCGTGCGGATCCCGATCAGGCAACAGGTCCGGGTTGCTTTTTTCCGCTCGTGGAGCCATTCGGCGAACCGGATCTGAAAATCGTAATCCCACATCTCTTCGGTGAAAAAAGGAAAATCCGCACGGGTATAACACCCCTTGGGCATCTTGCGGACCCAGATATCTTTCTTGTCCTCTTCCCACGGACGCCAATATTGCTGGAACATGGACGTGCTGGTCGAGACCTTGAACGGCACGCACACCCGATACACGTCCAGCAGATCGGCATCGGCGGCCAGCGCACGATCCACGTATTCGATCGTCTCGCGGTACTGGATCTCGTAGTCCATATGGAAGACGCCTATCTTCCGTTTGAGACCGTGCCGGCGGATATAGTCCGTACAGAGATTGAGCAACACACCGCTGTCCTTGCCGCCGGAAAAAGAAACATACACGTTATCGAACGAGGCGAATATGGTTTCCAGCCGACGCTGCACCAGATCGTAGACATTGAGGGGTTCACTCATTTCTCTCGCACTCCATTTTAACGTAGTATTTCCACTCCCTGACGGAATTGAACCCGTATTTCCGGAATACGGCCGCATGACGGGAATGAGCGATGGCCCGAACCGGCTGAAGATCGCCGACCGAGAAACGGATCACCTCGCCGAGCAGCGAAGACAATATTTCGGTGTTGTCGCCCGAAACATAGTAATTATTTATTTTCGCTCCCCGGTCGGTGATTTCGACCGGAACGAATCCGAGGACACTCTCAGCTTCCCGGGCCACGAACCAGACATGGGAGCGTGAAGTCCAGAAGGGATAGTTATTATTTTGCCGCAGCACGCTGCGCCTCATGACCAGAGGTGCGATAAGTGCGTAAAGGCGGGGCGAAGTCCCGTCCAGTTTCTCGATCAACATAAATCCGCTCTTAAATCATTCCGGAGAGCGAATCCGAACGTTTTTACTATGCTCTCCGGAAATCCCACTCTCCACCCTGCTTACGGCAAATATACAACTATCGCTTCATTATTCAAATTTTAAGTATCTGAATCATAATATTCCGGAAAGCCGCATCGCACCGCAGACCGTCCGGAGCGCCGTCTCGTGACGAAAAAGAGGACGATCGACGGGAGAAAGAAAAGAAACGAGGATTTTCATGTGTTCATGCCGTTTTTCATCCGCTTTACGATCCGTCCCGACCCTCGGGAAACGGATATGCCGAGTAACGGAGCGACCGCACGAAAGAGAAAATCTCCGCGCAATCGCTCCGGGGAGCACGACAGAACGGCGATCCGACCGGATCAAATGATCTCGACGCCCTTTTCCCTGAGTAGTCCGAGACCGACGTCCTTGAGTTTGTATTTCTGAATCTTGCCGCTGGCCGTCATCGGGAAGCCATCGACGAAAAAGATATATTTCGGAATTTTGTACCGTGCGATCTGCCCGTGGCAATACAGGCGGACCTCCTCTTCGGTGAGCGTGCACCCTTCCTTGACCTTGATGAACGCGCCCACCTGCTCGCCGTATTTCGGACTGGGAATGCCCGCCACCTCGACGGCTTCGATCTGCGGCATCTTGTAAAGGAAATTCTCGATCTCGCGCGGATAGATGTTCTCGCCGCCACGGATAATCATCTCCTTGATACGGCCCGTGATGCGGAAATAACCGTTCTCGTCCATCACGCCCAGATCGCCCGAATGCAGAAACCCGTTCTCGTCGATAATCGCCGCCGTGGCTTCGGGATTCTTGTAATAACCCTTCATAATGTTGTAGCCCTTGCAGCACATTTCGCCCGGAACGCCCGGCGGACACTCCTCGTTGGTGGCGGGATCGAGGACCTTGACCTCGACGTTCGGGAAAGCCCGGCCGACCGTCGTGGCCCTGATCTCCATCGAGTCGGTCACACGGGTGGCGCTCATGCCGGGCGAGGCTTCGGTCAGGCCGTATACGCTGATGATGTCACGGCAGTACATCTTGTCCATCACCTGCTTCATTGTCTCGATCGGACAGGGCGCCCCGGCCATGATGCCCGTGCGCAGCGACGAGAGGTCGAACATGTCGAACATCGGATGGTTCAGCTCGGCGATGAACATCGTCGGCACGCCATGCAGCGCCGTACAGCGTTCGCGGTGGACGGAAGCCAGTACCTTGAGCGGATCGAAATCCTCGACCATGACCATCGTCGATCCGTGCGTGATGACCGAGCAGACGCCCAGCACGCATCCGAAGCAATGGAACAGCGGCACGCAGATCAGGAGCCGGTCCTCGGCCGTGAAGTGCATGCAGTCGCCGATCGTCAGACCGTTGTTGAGGATGTTATGGCTCGTCAGCATGACGCCTTTCGGGAAACCCGTCGTGCCGGAGGTGTACTGCATGTTGATCTCGTCGTGCGGTCCGACCCGTTTCTTGGCCGCCTCCAGCGCATCGTTTCCGGAAAGTCTGCCGAGCATCATAAGCTCGGAAGTGTTGTACATGCCGCGCTGTTTCTCCTGTCCGATATACACCACGTTTCTCAGTTCCGGGAACCTTCCGCTGCGCAACGCTCCCCTCGGAGCCGTCCTGAGTTCCGGCACCAGATCGTACATGATCTGCACGTAATCGCTGTCGCGGTATCCGTTCACCATGCACATCGTGTGGATGTCGGCGTTGCGCATGATGTATTCGACCTCGGCGGATTTATAATTCGTATTGACTGTCACCAGTACAGCCCCGATCTTGGCCGCGGCGAACATGAACGTCATCCAGTCGGGCACGTTCTTGGCCCACACACCGATCTTGGAGCCTTTGGTTACGCCGATTTCGAGCAATCCCCGCGCGAACGTGTCGGCCCGTTCGTCGAATTCCTTGTAAGTGAAACGCAGCCCCCGGTCGGGATAGACCATGAATTCGTGGTCGGGCGTCTCTCGCGCATATTTCTCGAGGATTCCCCCGAGGGTATAATCGATCAGTTCCATTTCCTACGAAGTCCAACGGGTTAAAACGGAGTATAGACGACGGCGAGCACCCTGGCTTTCCGTCCGGGAGCGGTCGAAGTGAGACAGTGCGGCACGACCGAATCGTAATAGATGCTGTCGCCCCGCTCCAGCGTGTAGGTCTCCGATCCGTAACGGATTTCCATCGGTCCCTCCAGCACATAGACGAACTCTTCGCCCTCGTGCGAGGAAAGAGGCTGTTCGGGAGCCACATACTCCACGTTGATGACGAACGGTTCCATGTGACGGTCGGCCTTGTTCTGGGCCAGCGCATAGAACTGATGCTCCGCATCGCCCGCCTGACCTCCGGAATAATCGACCGTAGGCCGCGGAATCCGGCCGCCGCCGTAACTGAGCACCGGCTCGGACGACTCCATACCGTCGAGGAAAGTCCCCACCCGGACACCGAGCGCCCGGGAGAGTTTGACCAACGTGGCCACGGAAGGGACCAGTTCGCCCTTCTCGATGAGTTCGACGATGGAGGGATGTATTCCCGATGCGGACGACAGATCGCTGACGGACAAACCGTTGTCCTCTCTCTGTCGTTTGAGTTTGTATCCTATGTTCTCTGTCATGGTCCGAATGGTTTTGGATTTCGGTAAGATGAATGTATTGCGGACCGTTGCAACCGAAAAACGGCATTTCGGAAAAAATACGAAATCCAACCGCAAGAAGTCCGAGCGCGGCAGAATGAAATATTTTACACAATACGATATTTTTTTTAACTTTGAAGCCCTGAATACAGCATCGAACGATTATGAAAATAACGATCATAGGAGGCGGCAACATGGGCGGCGCCATCGCCGCAGGAGCGGCCGCAGGCGGCCGGATAGCCGCACAGGACATCACCGTCACGGCGAAGACCGAAAAAACGCTCGAAAAAATCGCCCGCGCCGACCCGCGGATACGGACCACGACCGACAACCGGGCAGCCGTGACCGGTGCCGATCTGATCGTCGTGGCCGTCAAGCCGTGGCTCATCGAGGAAGTGCTCGCATCGTTCCGCGACCTGCTCGACTATCGCCGGCAGGCCGTCGCTTCGGTCGTGGCGGGCGTGTCGTTCGACAGGCTCGGCACCATGCTGGACAACGGTAGCGGCATTTCGCCCGCGATGTTCCGCATCATTCCCAACACGGCGGCCTCGCTGCGGGAAAGCGTCACGTTCATCGCCTCGCAGGGAGCTTCCGAAGCCCTGCTCGGAGAGGTCGTCTCGCTGTTCGACGGACTGGGACGCACCTTCGTCGTCGAAGAAGAGATGATGGCGGCAGGTACCTCGCTGGCCTCGTGCGGCATCGCCTTCGCGCTCAAATACCTCGATGCGGCGATCCGCGGCGGACAGACGCTCGGATTCGACGAGCGGCAGGCCCGGGAGATCGTCATGCAGACCATGAAGGGCGCCTTGTCGCTGCTCGAACAAAACGGCACGATGCCCCAGACCGAAATCGACAAAGTGACCACTCCCGGCGGACTCACGCTCAAAGGACTCGAAGCGATGAACGAAAACGGTTTCGACGAAGCGGTCCTCGCGGGCCTCACCCGAAGCCGGTAGCCCCCAACCGAACGCCGTATGGAAGAAAAACTCAGATTCAAACGCGTGGTCGTCAAAGTGGGCAGCAACGTGCTCGCACGCCGCGACGGCACGCTGGACGTCACGCGGATGTCGGCTCTCGCCGACCAGATCGCCGAACTGCACCGCCGCGGCATCGAAATCATTCTGGTCTCGTCCGGAGCGGTTGCCTCGGGCCGGAGCGAACTGGGCGTCCGCAAACTGGACGCCGTATCGGCCCGGCAGCTCTATTCGGCCGTCGGACAGGTCAAGCTCATCAACCGTTACTACGAGCTGTTCCGCGAACACGGCATCGCCTGCGGACAGGTGCTCACGACCAAAGAAAGCCTTTCGACACGGGGCCACTACCTCAATCAGCAACACTGCATGAGCGTGATGCTCGAAAACGGCGTCATCCCCATCGTCAATGAGAACGACACGATCTCGGTCACGGAACTGATGTTCACCGACAACGACGAACTGTCGGGTCTGGTGGCCGCCATGATGGATGCCGAGGCGCTCGTCATCCTGAGCAACATCGACGGCATATACAACGGGCACCCTTCGGACCCGTCGTCGAGCGTGATCCGCGAGGTACAGCCCCGGCGGGACGACCTGAGCGGATACATCCAGACCGGCAAATCGCAGTTCGGACGCGGCGGCATGCTGACCAAAAGCCGCATCGCCACGAAAGTCGCCGACGAAGGCATCGAGGTGATCGTGGCCAACGGCAAGCGGGACGACATACTTCTGGACTTGCTCTCCGCGGATCGGGACGTCGTCTCGACACGCTTCGTCCCGTCGCCCAAACCGATCTCGCAGATCAAGAAATGGATCGCCCATTCGGAAGGTTTCGCCAAAGGCGAGCTGCACATCAACGCAGGCGCCTACGAAGCGCTGAACCGTCCGGAAGCGACCAGCCTGCTCCCGGTGGGGGTCGAGCGTGTCGAGGGCGAATTCGAGAAGGACGACATCGTCCGCATCGTCACTCCCGACGGACAGGCCATCGGCGTAGGCCGTATTTCCTGCGACAGTACCGAAGCACGGACGACGGCAGGGCAAAAGGGCGCACGGCCATTCATCCACTACGACTATCTTTACCTCGACTAAACGATACGACGACATGCAAACCCACGACATATTCGAACGGGCCGTAACGGCCTCCCGCGAACTGAATCTGGTCCGGACCGACCATATCGACCGCACGCTGCTGGCACTGGCCGACGCAACTGAAGCGCACGCCGCAGCGATCATCGAGGCCAACCGCGAGGACCTCGCCCGCATGGACCCGCAGAACCCGATGTACGACCGGTTGCTGCTCGACGAAAAAAGAATCGCCGGCATAGCCGCCGACATTCGCAACGTGGCCTCGCTGCCGTCGCCGCTGGGCATCGTGTTGAGCGAGGAAACCCGGCCCAACGGCATGACGATCCGCAAGACGAGCGTGCCGTTCGGCGTGATCGGCGTGATTTACGAAGCGCGGCCCAACGTGGGGTTCGATGTCTTCTCGCTTTGTCTGAAATCGGGTAACGCCTGTATATTGAAAGGCGGAAGCGACGCCCGCCGTTCGAACGAGGCGATCGCCGGCGTGATCCGCGAGGTGCTGCGGGCGCAAGGACTGAACGAGTGCTGCGTGACGCTGCTTCCCGCCGAACGGGAGGCGACCGCCCTGCTGCTCAATGCCGTGGGATATGTCGATCTGGTCATTCCGCGGGGCAGCAAAGGACTCATCGACTTCGTCCGCGACAACGCCCGCGTACCGGTCATCGAAACGGGAGCGGGTATCTGCCACACCTATTTCGACCGGGCGGGAGACCTCGCCAAAGGAACGGCCATCGTCCTGAACGCCAAAACGCGCCGGGTCAGCGTATGCAACGCGCTCGACTGTCTGGTCGTCCACAGCGACCGACTCGGCGACCTGCCCGCACTGTGTGCGCCGCTGGCCGACCGCGGGGTAACGGTCTATGCCGACGAGGCGGCCTTCGGAGCCTTGCGGGACAGTTATCCGGCCGGACTGCTGCTGCCCTCCGACGAGCACAGTTACGGGACCGAATTCCTCTCCTACAAAATGTCGATCCGCACGGTCGGATCGCTGGACGAGGCCGTAGCGCACATCACACGCTACTCCTCGCGCCACAGCGAGGCCATCGTGTCTGAAGACCGGGCGACGATTCTCGAATTCCAGCGACGCATCGACGCCGCCTGCGTATACGCCAACGTATCGACGGCCTTCACCGACGGAGCGCAGTTCGGCATGGGCGCCGAAATCGGAATCAGCACCCAGAAACTCCACGCCCGCGGCCCGATGGCCCTGCGCGAGCTGACCACCTACAAATACCTGATCGAAGGAGACGGCCAGACCCGCGCCTGAACCCTTCCCCCCTACCGGATACGGATGTCGGGCAAAGCCTTCTGCAACGCGATACGGTCCACTTCGAAATAGTGGTAGGGATACAGCGAGGCGGGACGGATGAGCCGGGCCGCCTCGACGAACATCTGGTCGCTCATCGTATAAGGCATATTCTTGGGCAGGAACGCGACGTCGATGCGGCCGAGGTTTTCCATTTCCGGAATCAGCTCGGTATCGCCCGCAATGTATATCCTAAGGTGTCCCACTTCGAGGATATATCCGTTGCCCTCGCCCTTGATATGGAAAGGTTCGCCCGGCGACCGCATGGACACGCGGTTATAGGCCGGAACGGCTTCGATACCGATTTCGCGCCAGCGGGCACGGCCGCCGTTGCGCAGCGCCGTTCCCCGGCCCAACTCACGGACGACCCGCTCGCTGGCGATGATCTGTGTCGCGGGTTTCTCGATGGCCTCGATGGCCAGTGTATCGAAATGATCCCCGTGATGATGGGTGATAAGAATCAGATCGGCTGCAGGCAACCGGGTGTAATCGGCCACGTCGCCGTAAGGATCGACATGGATGATCTCGTCGCCGTAGCGGAACATCAGAGCCGCATGGCCGAGACAGCTCATTTCGAGCGTTTTTTCTTCGGTGAGATATTGATCCGTCATCGTTCTTCGTGTTTAAGTTTCAATGCGGAATGGAAATCAGCAAATATGATGTACTTTTGCAGCGCTAACCTTTTCGACATACAATGAAACCTTTTCTTACTATCGGACTGCTCGTAATCTCCAATATTTTTATGACCTTCGCATGGTACGGCCAGCTCCGGCTAAAGGGACAGAAATGGTTCGACGATCTGCCGCAACTCGGCGTGATCCTGTTCTGCTGGGGCATCGCCTTCTTCGAATACATTCTGCTGGTTCCGGCCAACCGGATCGGATTCAGGGAAAACGGAGGCCCATTCACGCTCTTCCAGCTCAAAGTCATCCAGGAGGTCATCTCGCTCGGCGTTTTCACTCTCTTCGCCCTGCTCTTTTTCAAAACAGAAACGTTCCGCTGGAACCATGCCGTCGCCTTCATGTTCCTGATTCTGGCCGTCTATTTCGTTTTCAAGAAATAGACTTCGCAGCACACACGTTCCGTCTCCCGGCCGACGACGCTTTCTCCGAGTCGCAGTACACACGAAAACGAATGCCCCCGGCCGCGAGACTCGCGTATCGCCGCAAAAACGGTATTCCGGCTCGTTCGCCCCTTATACAACCGGCCGGGCAGGGGCACAGCGACTTTCACTTCCGTCGCCTCCGCAGAATAACGGTCCCGCCAACGATTCCGCAAAAAATTCCGTATCACGAAAAAAAATCGGCAAAATCGCTTGCATTTCCGGAGGAAAGAAGTATATTTGCATCGGATACAAAAATGCAATCATTACAAAATTGATTCAAAATCTGCACAAATATCTTTCCGAGCACGGGGTCAAGCCGTCGGTCCAGCGGATAGCCATCATGGAATATCTCAGAACCCACTGCACCCATCCCACGGCCGACGAAATCCACACGGCGCTCCAGACGACGATGCCGACGCTGTCGAAGACGACGGTTTACAACACGCTGCGACTGCTCGCCGATCACAAAGCCGTTCTGTCGCTGGACATCGACGAGCGGAACACCCGCTTCGACGGAGACACCTCGCCCCATGCCCATTTCAGATGCAGACGTTGCGGCACAATCCACGACCTGCCGGCTCCGGAGGGAAGCATCGTCCCGACAGGCTCGGCGACAGGAATCGAAATAGACGAAGTGCAATGGTACTACAAAGGACTTTGTAAGAATTGTAAAGAAAACTCACCGATCGATAAATAACAAAATCGAAACGCAAACTTAAAAATCAAACGGAAATGAAAAAGAAATTTATCTGCACCGTATGCGGTTATGTGCACGAAGGCGACGAAGCTCCCGAATTCTGCCCCCAGTGTAAACAGCCCCGTTCGAAATTCAAGGAAGTAGTAGAAGGCGAAGCCATGGTATGGGCCGACGAACACGTACTCGGCGTTGCCAAAGGCGTGGACGCCGAAGTGCTCGAAGGACTGCGCGCCCATTTCTCGGGCGAATGCAGCGAAGTGGGCATGTATCTGGCCATGAGCCGTCAGGCCGACCGCGAAGGCTATCCCGAAATCGCCGAAGCCTTCAAACGCTACGCTTGGGAAGAAGCCGAACACGCCGCCAAATTCGCAGAACTGCTCGGCGAAATCGTATGGGACACCAAGACCAACGTAAAAGCGCGCATGGAAGCCGAATGCGGCGCCTGCGAAGACAAGAAACGGATCGCCACGCTGGCCAAACAGCACAATCTGGACGCCATCCACGACACCGTTCACGAAATGTGCAAAGACGAGGCCCGTCACGGCAAAGGTTTCGAAGGACTCTACAACCGCTATTTCAAAAAATAACGGCCGATCTTCGCCGGGAAACCGGTATGACTATCGCAAAAGAAAGGGGTATCTGCCATCGCGGCAGATACCCTTTTCGTTCATCGGCATATCGCTCGCATACGAACATCGCAGTGCCGATACGCCTTCCGGATCGCGGGCTTACCTCATCCGTAGGAAATATAAACGGTCCGAGCCGGACGTTCAGCCTATGACCGGACCGACAGAATCACGGTCTCGAACCGTACCGGCAGCCTCTTCTTCTGCAAGGCGCCGAACATCTTTCCGAAGAAATAGCCTAAAAGCGACCGATCCGCCGTCGCGCTTCATCTTATATCTTCGTCACGCACGCAACGGAACGTTTTTTCGGGAAACCGATTCCGGATGGACGAACTATCGTCCGGCCATCACCGTTTTCCGAAGATCGCGGTCGAAGCGCTCGTAGTCCCGCTCCGAGATTTCGGCGGGATAGGAAAGGATGGTCAGTCCGAAACCTTCCGGATCGTCGTCATGGTATTTATGCTGCCGGTGAGGATAGGGATTGGCCCGGAAACCGAGTTTTTCGTAAAACCTCAATCGCCGGGCGGTGATTTCGTCTTCGACGGGTTCGATCTCCAGAATGACGGTTTTCCCGACACGTTCGAGCAACTCCCGCACGATCCGGCTACCGTAGCCGCCGCCGCGCAGCCCCGAGTCGATAGCCAGGTGTTCGATATAGACATAATCCGGAAAATCCCAGTATCCGGCCAGCCCCGCCACCCTATCGTCCTCGACAAAAGCATCCAGTCGATAACGGTCCGAACGGAACGCCGCCCGCTGATGGTCGATCGAACGTCGTTCGTTACGCGGAAAACTCTCGTTGTAAATTGCCCACAACGGAGCGAAAAAAGAATCTTCGGTCGTTTCGATTCGAATGGTTTCCATGATCGTCGAATTGGTTTACGGCAAATATACCCCGATTCCGCACAGGAAACAACCGTCACCGACCTCCGGTTGCGAAGAAAACGGCCGTTCGTGCTCCAGAATACGAAAAGCCGCGCTGCTGTGATGCAGGGCGGCTTTTCCAATTATGTCCAGTACAGAAGAGCCGGGTACGACTCGACCGCGCCGAAACAAGATACGGCAACCGCATCAAGCCTCGTCGGCAGCTGCTTCTTCCTCCTCGCGACCGGTTTTGAATTCGGTCATGCCAGCCTCGACGAGGATGTTGTACCACGCGATGACCTTCTTCATATCGGACAGATGCACGCGCTCGCGGTCGTAGTCGGGCAACGCTTCGGCGAAACGTTTTTCGATTTCCGCCGGGGTCGATTTATGGCTGATGGTCGGCTGACCGCCCGTCTGTTCGTAGATGGTCTCGAACACACGCGCCAGCGGAATGTCGTCGGTTTCGGTGAAAATGGCGATCTCGCCCATCGAGCTGACCTTCGACGCGGCCGACGCGCAACTGCGGGTCCCGGTGGCGAGCGATTCGACGATGATACCGTTGCGACTCTGCGCGACGAACTTGTAGAGTCCGCTCTGTCCCGATATGGCCAATATATCTTTCAATTCCATTTCGTTGTTTTGTTTTTGGTTAATCCGGCGCAAATATACAATATATTCGTAGATCGGAAGAGTGTTGTGTAGGGAAAGAGTGTTCAGAGCCGTGTTGATCTCGGTGGTCGTGGTATCATTAAAAAATATAGTT
>UROX01000073.1 GCA_900549685.1 uncultured Alistipes sp. | reverse complement strand
AATTTTCTCCTTCCATGCGACGAAATTTCAGACAGCCTTTTCGATTCCGGCCGCGACATTCACGCCCCCGGGCCATGACCTTTAGGCCCTCCCTTCCCAGCAAAGTTTAAAGCCACAAGCCCGAAAAATGCAGCAACAACGACCGGACATAGGCACACGGAAGGATACGTTCGCACGTTTTTCCATCCGCCGAGAACAAGAAGAAAATCCCGTCATGATGAAAAACGAGGGGCGGCCGGTATGGTACCGGCCGCCCCTGCTGTTTCGTTCTCTGTGCGCGATCTACCGGGCGAACCGCATTTCATCGAGCAAATAACCGGCTCCTCCCACCTTGTCGATCAGGAACAGCACATAGCGGATATCGACCGCGATGTTGCGGCATTTGGCCGGATCGAACTCGATGTCGCTCATCGTGCTCTCCCACGTGCGATCGAAATTCAGGCCCACCAACTCGCCCCGACCGTTGAGCACCGGACTGCCGGAGTTGCCGCCCGTCGTGTGGTTCGTAGCGAGAAAAGCCACGGGGACGGTTCCGTCCACAGCCCAACGGCCGTAGTCCTTACCGGCATAGAGGTCTCTGAGACGCTGGGGAATGTCGTAGTCGTAAATGTCGGGGTTGTCCTTTTCCATGATCCCTTCGAGCGTCGTCTGCGGCGTGTAATAGACGCCGTCCAGCGGTTTGTACCCCTCCATGCGACCGTAGGACACGCGGAGCGTCAGATTGGCGTCGGGATAGAACACGGCATCGGGTTCCATCTCCATCAGCCCGCGCATATAGATCCGATACAAAGCCGTGATCTGCGCATTGAGTTCGCGGTAACGTCCCGCGACACGTTCCAGATACATTCCGTCGAACGCCGCGGCCATCGCCACGGCCGGATCGGCCTCCAGAGCCGCCTGCCGTTCGGACTCTCCGAGCGACAGCCATGCGGCGAACCGCACCGAATCCGCCAGGAAACTTTCGGCGAAGAGTTTCTCCACCGCCGCATCCACGCCGCCGGCTTCGGCGACCGCCCGGGTGAACGCTTCGGGATGGAAATCGGCGGGAACGTTCCGCAGGTATTCGCCCCACGTCTTTTTCGCGATGCGGGCATCGATCACCGGCGAATAGTCCTTATAGAAATCCCGGGCCATCGCCTCGTACTGCCCGGCCTTGGCCCGGACGATCCGCGACGCGAAGCGCGTCAGCTCGACGGCAGCGTAAGCCTCGGCATAGTAGTCGCGGGCGAACGCATAGGGCGCCAGTTCGGCGTAAAGCCCGTGCATCCGCGGCAGCACATCGGCATAGGCGGGACGCGTGTCGGCCCACTGCTGGAAGCGGCGTTCGGCCTCGCGTTTCTTCTCCAGCGTACCCAGCCGGGCGAGTCCTTTGCTCTCGCCCTGCCATTTTTTCCATGCGTTGGCGACGCTCGCGTGCTTGGAGGCGTACTGAATCCGCGTGGCGACGCTCCGGGCCTGCTCCTTGCTCATGATGTCGAGCCGCATCGTCCGCAAACCGATCTTATGGGGATTGCCCTGATTGAGGATATAATCGACCTCATCGGAGAGGATGTACTGTTTCGTCGTACCGGGAAACCCGTAGATGAACGTAAAATCGCCCTCCTTCAGCCCTTCGGTCGAAATCGTGAGCGAACGGCGGGGACGGTACGGTACGTTGTCGGGCGCATAGTCGGCCGGACGGTTGTCGCGGTCGGCGTAGATGCGGAACAGCGAGAAGTCGCCCGTATGACGGGGCCACATCCAGTTGTCGGTATCGCCGCCGAACTTTCCCACCGAAGAGGGAGGCGCTCCGACCAGACGCACATCGGTGAAGTCCTCGTACACGAACAGGAAATACTGGTTGCCGTAGAAGAACGACTCCACGTCGGCTTTGTAATGGGTGCCCCGCGTGGCCTCGGCAATCGCCTTGTCAATGTTGGAGCGGATCTTTTCGTCCCGTTTCTCGACCGGCATATCGTCTTTCACGCCTTTGAGCACACGGTCGGTCACATCGTCCATCCGTACCAGAAACGATACGTAGAGCTTGGGATTGGGCAACTCTTCCTGCCGGTTCATCGCCCAGAAGCCGTTCGTCAGGTAATCGTGCTCGACGCTGCTGTGCGACTGAATGGCCGAATAACCGCAATGGTGGTTGGTCAGCAACAGTCCCTCGTCCGAGATCAGCTCGCCGGTACACCCGCCGTTGAAAAGCACGACGGCATCCTTGAGCGAAGCCTTGTTGATGCTATAAATATCTTCGGCCGTCAGACGGAACCCTTTGGCCTTCATGTCTTTGATCCGCGATCCGATCAACGACGGCAGCCACATCCCCTTGTCGGCCCGGAGCTGAGGGGCGGACAGGAGCGCCGCCAGTAAAAACAAAACAAGTCTTTTCATCTATCGTTCGGTAAAATCGTTAAGTGCGGTGTAAAGTTTCTGGACCGGCAGGCCCATCACGTTGTAGAACGAGCCTTCGATCCCCTCGATGGCCACATAGCCGATCCACTCCTGAATACCGTAGGAACCGGCCTTGTCATAAGGACGGTATCGGTCTACGTAATAGGCGATCTCCTCTTCGGTCAGCATACGGAACGTCACGGCGGTCCGGCTGTCGAACGACAGACGGCGGGATGCGTCGCGCAGCGTCACACCGGTAATGACCCGATGCGTGCGGCCCGACAGCAGGCGCAACATCGCCACGGCCTTGTCCCGGCCCGAAGGCTTGCCCAGAATGCGTCCGGCCGCCACGACCACCGTGTCGGCCGTAATGAGGATCTCTCCTTCCGCGAGCGGTTCGGGATAGGCTTCGGACTTGAGTTCCGACAGAAACACGGGCACCTTTTCGGGCGCGAGGTCCTCCGGATATTTTTCTTCGGCCTCATAATCGCAGGCCGGCGTGAAATCCAATCCGCAGTCGGCGAGCAGTTGCCGGCGGCGGGGCGAACGGCTGGCGAGAATCAGCCGGTAATCTTTCAGTTTTTCGATCAGAAACATAACATCAAACGCATCAATACAAACATAAACCGACGTCCTCGTCCGACAGGACCGGCATTCCGTCCGGCCCGGACCTTCCCGTTCCGGCAATCATCGATCTCGACGGACCTTCGTCGTTTTCCGATCCGGCAGGACGCCACGCACGGACCGGGACCCTTCGGCTCAATCGAAGCTCAATAAAGCGTTTCGCAAATCATTCGCACCGAACGATAGGAACCTTTTGAATCGACCCTTTTTCTCCGAACTCGCAGGAATAATCTATCCGAGTCTCCGGCAGCATCGCTTTCTGCGGTCATTCACGCGAACCTGAGCAGACCGCATGAAGGGAAACTCGATATAGAATCACATAAAGTACTATACAACAACAATATCGACACCACACAAAAGTCGAACACACCGTCTGCTTCCGCCGGACGCAGCCCGCCGCATCACCGGATATCGAAATCGAGCATCGTCCGTCCTTCGAGCGTCGCCCGGAGCCGGTCGCCGGGCCAGACCGGCCCTACCCCCACCGGCGTGCCGGTGAAAATCAAATCACCGATCTTGAGCGTGATGAAACGCGAGACATACGACACGATCCTGTCCGGGGAGAAGATCATATCCGCCGTATCGCCCCGCTGACGGATTTCGTCGTTGAGCGACATTTCGAAATGCAGGTTCCGTACGTCGCCGCCCAGCTCGGACAGCGGCACGAAACAGGGCGACAGGGCGGCCGAATGGTCGAAGCCCTTGCATATCTCCCACGGCAGTCCTTTTGCGATACATTCCTGCTGCAGGTCGCGGGCCGTAAAGTCGATCCCCAGCCCCACCTCGTGGTAATAGCGATTCGCGAAACGCTCCTCGATACACCGTCCCACCCGGTCGATTTTCAACACCAGCTCGGTTTCGTAGTGTACCTCCCGGCTGAAGTCGGGCACATAGAACGGATCGTTGTTGCGCAACAGAGCCGTATCGGGCTTCAGAAAAAACTGGGGCGAACGGGGAATGTCGTCGGTATGATCCAGTTCGGCGATATGTTCGGCATAATTGCGGCCGATGCAGATGATTTTCATTTTCGGTCCTCCCTGAGCGATTCGACCATCCGTGCGGCGAAACGGTTCGACACGCCGGCTTCGCCGATAAGCCGGCGCAGTTCGTCGTAGTCGGCCATGATCCGTCCGTGCTGGGCGCCTCCGGGCAGAATCGCCTCCAGCTGCGCCGAAGCATTGGCCATTGTCATGTGATGTTGCAGCAGCTCGCGTACGCATTCGCGGTCGAGCACCAGATTGACGAGCGAGATGAAACGCGTCCGCAGAAACATCTTTCCGATAAGCATCGAAGGCCAGTCCCGACGATAGCACACCACTTCGGGCACGCCCAGCAGAGCGGTTTCGAGCGTAGCCGTACCGGAAGTCACGACCGCACCGATGCTACAAGCGAGCAACTCGTAAGTCCGGTCGCATACCCGACGCACATCGCTGCCGGCCAGATATTTGTCATACAGCGTCTTTTCGAGCCACGGAACGCCCGCCACGACAAACTGATACTGCGGGAAACGCTTCGACAGCTCGACCATGAACGGCAGGTTGTACCCGATCTCGGAACGCCGGCTTCCGGCCAGCAGCGCGACGATCGGACGCCCGTCCAACCCGCAGGCTTTCCGGAACTCCGCGTCCGAAGGCAGCGAGGACCGGCGCTGGGCAATGGCATCCGTGAGCGGATTGCCCTCGTAAACGGCCTCTATGCCGTGGCGGCGGAAATATTCCGGTTCGAAAGGGAAGATGACGAACAGCCGATCCACATACCGGCGGATTTTCCGGACTCTCGACTCTTTCCATGCCCACACTTTCGGCGCGATGTAGTAATAGGTGGGAATGCCGTTCTCCTTGCCGAACCGGGCGATACGCAGATTGAAGCCCGCGTAGTCGATCAGGATCAGCACGTCGGGCTTCCATGCAGCGATATCCTTCTTGCAGGCGTCGATCTGCGAGAAAATCGTCCGCAGGTTTTTCAACACCTCCGTAAAGCCCATAAACGATGCTTTCTTGTAGTGCATCGCCAGATTGGCCTCGCCGCCGACAGCCGCCATTTTGTCGCCGCCCCAGAAACGGAATTCGGCTTCGGGATCGGCCGCGAGCAGACCTTTCATCAGGTTGGCTCCATGCAGATCGCCGGATGCCTCTCCGGCTATCAGATAATATCTCATATTCAAACAATAACCGTTCTTTACATGAATCTATTCTTTATCGTCGAGCAGATCGGGACGCAACCGTTCGGTCCGCTCGAAGGCCTGTTGTTCCTGCCAGCGGGCGATCTCGGCGAAATTGCCCGACAGCAACACGTCCGGCACTTTCCAGCCCCGAAAATCGGCCGGACGGGTATAGACCGGAGGCGCCAGCAGATTGTCCTGGAAACTGTCGGTCAGTGCGGAGCTTTCGTCGCCGATGGCTCCGGGCACGACCCTCACCACGCTGTCGGCGATGATGGCCGCCGCCAGCTCGCCCCCCGTAAGCACATAATCGCCGATGGATATCTCCCTCGTTATCAGATGTTCGCGAATGCGGTAGTCGATCCCCTTGTAGTGCCCGCACAGAATGATGATGTTCTCGAGCGTCGAGAGCCGGTTGGCTTCGTGCTGGTCGTAACGGATACCGTCGGGCGAGGTATAGATGATCTCGTCGTAGGTGCGCTGCGACTGCAGGTGCTCGATGCAACGGAACACAGGCTCGGGTTTCATCACCATGCCGGCCTCGCCGCCGAACGGATAGTCGTCTACCTGACGATGCTTATCGGTCGTATAATCACGGATATTATGGACGACTATCTCGACCAGTCCTTTGCGTTGGGCCCTTTTCAGGATCGACTCGTTCAACGGACTCTGCAACAGTTCGGGAACGACGGTCAGAATATCGATTCTCATGCGCGGATGTATTTGCTGTAAAGCTCCGTTTTCGAAGCATGAACGAAAATGATGTCCTTGCGGTCGGCCGCCGAAAGGGGTTTCATAGCCCCGTCGGCGAGCGTATAGCCGGCATAGCCCATCGAAACGAACAGATCGACGATGAACGAACGGTTGTCGCCGTCCGTCTCGATGAGTACCACGGGCCTGTGCTTTTCGATGAGCGGTCGCATGTCGGCCATGACGATCCGTTCGTAACCCTCGATGTCGCACTTGATCGCATCGATCCTCGGCAGATCGGCGAACAGACGGCTGCCCCGTTTCATTTCGGCTTCGAATTCGAGCATCGTCATTCCAGACAACGGTTTGTCCATGACGAAATTGCGGCCCGTACCGAAATAACCGCTTTCGCTCACCGAGGCATTGCCCATGCGGACCGTCCGCTCCTCGGCTCCCAAGGCGCATTCGTACAGATCGACATTGCCGCAACGACGCAAATTATGCCTCAGCACGTCGAGTATGGGTCGGACCGGCTCGACGGCATGGACATACCCCGAAGGTCCGACAAGTCGGGAGAAAACATAGGAATAATACCCCAGATTGGCCCCTATGTCGATTACCGTATCGCCCTCGGAGACGAGATTCCGCAGGAAACGGGGATATTCGAACGCCGGCGCACGGCGCATAAGCCCCGTACGATAACAGAACAGATATGCACCACTGAGCACTTTGAGATAATCGCCCAGCGGAAGAGTACGGTATAACGCCTTTCGGATCAGGCCACCTGCTTTTCCCATAACACGTTCACCGATCCGTTCAACAATTGACCTCGCCGCCGAGCACCTCGGTCACGAAAGGATTGTAGAGTGCCTCGTGCCCCAGCGTACTGTCCTGGCCGTGTCCCGGATAGAAGTGGACATCGCCGCCCAGCGGCATCAGCTTATCGAGTATGCTGCGCATGATCCAGCTGTAATCGCCGCCCGGCAGGTCGGTCCGTCCGATGCTCTCCTTGAAAAGCGTATCGCCGGTGACGAGCAGTTTTTCGTCCGCATTGTACAGACAGATATGGCCGGGCGTGTGGCCGGGCGTCTCGATGATCGCCATCGACGTCTCGCCGAAACGGATCTCCTTCTCGCCCTTGAGGTCGATATCGATCGAAGGGATCGTATCGACCCGGAAACCGTAGATCGCCCCGTGCGTGGGCGCCGATTCGATCAGGAAGGCATCCCGCCCATCGATGGCGAAAGGAGTACCGTAGGTCTGCTTGACATACCCCACGCCGAGCATGTGATCCACATGTCCGTGCGTATTGACGGCCATGACGGGCCTCAGTCCGTTGTCGGAGATGTATTTCGACAGGGCGGCGTTTTCCTGCGCGTTGTATCCGCCCGCATCGACGATGACGCATTCGCCCGTATGATCCGAGAGAACGATCGTGTTTTCCTGAAACGGATTCGAGACGATGACACCGATCTTTATCATAAATTATAGCGTTTAATTGGCTGTTTAATTCCACACAAAGATAGTTATCATTACCTTTGTAGGAAACAAAACCGAAAAAAGTGGCAAGAAAAAAAGCGAACTATCCGCTCATCGAAGCGCTCGAAATAGAAACCGTAGCCGCCGAAGGCAAGGCGCTGGGCCATTACGGCGACATCGTGGTTTTCGTCCCGATGGCCGTTCCCGGCGATGTGGTGAACGTACAGATCCGCAGCAAGCGGCGGCGGTTTATGGAGGGTTATATCGTCGATTTCGTCAAAAAATCGCCGATGCGGACCGATCCCGTCTGCCGGCATTACGGCGTGTGCGGAGGATGCAAATGGCAGCATCTGCCCTACTCCGAGCAGCTCCGCTTCAAACAGGAACAGGTAACCGACCAGCTGACGCGCATCGGCAAGATCGACCTGCCGCCCGTCGACCCGATCATCGGATCGGAGAAAACGCTGTTCTACCGCAACAAGCTCGAATTCACCTTCTGCGACAAACGCTGGCTCACGGCCGAAGAAATCGCCTCGACACCGCAGGACGCTCCCCGCGAACCGGCTCTGGGCTTCCACATTCCGAACATGTTCGACAAAGTGCTCGACATCGACAAATGCTGGCTTCAGCCCGATCCCTCGAACGAAATACGCAACGCCGTCCGCGAATTCTGCATCGACCATGGCTATTCTTTCTACAACGTGCGGGAACACAGCGGCCTGATGCGCAACCTGATCGTCCGCACCGCCTCGACCGGCGAAACGATGGTAGTCGTCGTATTCGGCCGCGACGAGCGTCGGGCCATCGAGAAACTGATGGAACGGTTAGCGACCCACTTCCCGCAGATCACCTCGCTGATGTACGTGGTCAATACCAAATTCAACGATACGATCGGCGATCTGGACATCGTACTCTACAAGGGGCGGGACCACATTTTCGAACGGATGGAGAACCTGCGCTTCAAGATAGGCCCCAAGTCGTTCTACCAAACCAACTCGGCCCAGGCCTACGAGCTTTATAAGGTCGCCCGCGACTTCGCCGAGCTGTCGGGCGGCGAGACCGTCTACGACCTGTACACCGGCACGGGCACCATCGCCAACTTCGTGGCCGGACGATGCCGGAAAGCGGTCGGCGTGGAATACGTCCCCGAAGCCATCGAGGACGCCAAGGTCAATTCGGCGATCAACGGCATCGACAACACCGTTTTCTACGCCGGCGACATGAAGGACGTGCTCACCGAAAACTTCATCGCCGAGAACGGACATCCGGACGTCGTGATTCTCGATCCGCCCCGCGCCGGACTACACGAAGACGTGGTGCGGACCCTGCTCGCCGCCGCTCCCGACCGCATCGTCTACGTCAGCTGCAACCCCGCCACGCAGGCACGCGACATCGCGCTGCTCGACGCGGACTATCGTGTGACGAAGATCCAGCCCGTCGATATGTTTCCGCACACCCATCACGTCGAAAACGTGGTACAATTGATGCGCAGGAGCAACGTATCCGGCACGGAAAACATCTGATAAGCATAAACCGAAAAATCTTCGCATTATGAAAAAGTTATTGGCATTGTTCGCAGCGTCGCTGTTCGCGCTCTCGCTGACGGCACAGGAAAAGAATTTCATCGACGAACCCTATATCGAAGTGACCGGCAAGGCCGAAATGGAAGTCGTTCCGGACCGCATCTACCTGCGGATCGTCATCAACGAAAAAGACAACAAGGGAAAAGTCTCGGTCGAACAGCAGGAAAAGGAGATGTTCCGGCAGCTCAAGGCCATCGGCATCGACCTCGAGAAGAAACTCTCCGTACAGGACATGTCGAGCGATCTGCAAACGTATTTCCTGCGCAGGAACGCCATCCTCTCGACCAAAGTCTACCAGCTCGAAGTCAATAGCGCCGCCCAGCTCGGTCAGGCGTTCCAGGCTTTGCAGACGGCCGGAATATCGGACGTGAACATCGAAAAGACCGACATCTCGAACATCGAGGAACTGCGTCGGGAGATACGGGCCAAAGCAATCCAGGCGGCCCAAAAGAACGCGCAGGTACTGGCCGAAGCGATCGGGCAGGAAGCTCTGTGGGCGATCTACATCCAGGACTACGGATTCAACATGCGCCCCTACGCCAACGTTATGATGACCAAAAGTACCGTAGCAATGGATGCCGCGGCAGGCGTCGAAGAATCCGCTCCCGCGCTGGAATTCGAGAAGACCAAGATCGAACATTCCGTCATGGCGCGGTTCGTACTCAAGACGACAGGATGGTCCGCCCGGAAATAACGACGACCGAAGACGGGTCACCCACGCTCCGCCATCCGCTCACAGGCGACACGTACCACTCCCTGAGAGGAGCCGTAGGAGAAGCCCTGCACGTATTCATACGCGAGGGCTTTTCGTTCGTCGCCCTGCCCCGGACAAGGATTCTCGAGATCGGATTCGGCAGCGGACTGAACGCCCTGCTGACAGCAAAGGCCGCGGCCGAGCAGCGACGCTCGGTCTATTACACGGCCATCGAACGCTACCCCATCGAAACGGACGTCGCCGCACGGCTCGACTATGCCGCCGAACCGCTGTTCATGCCGATGCACGAGGCTCCGTGGGGAGAGTCCGTTCCGATAGCGCCGCACTTCCGGCTGAGAAAAATCGAGGCATCGCTGCCCGGTTACCGCTTCGACGGCACGTTCGATCTGATCTACTTCGACGCCTTCGCTCCGGACACCCAGCCGGAGATGTGGAGCCGGGAGATTTTCGCCCATCTGTACGACCGGCTTTCGCCCGGCGGCGTTCTGGTCACCTATTCGGCCAAAGGATCGGTCAAAGAGAACCTGCGTGCGGCGGGATTCGAAGTGCGCCGCCTGCCGGGCGCTCTCGGCAAACGCCATATGGTCCGAGCCGTCAAACCGTCGTTCCGAACGGACGACTAATGTCTTTTATCCGAAACATGGACAAAAAAACGCACTCTTTCGAATACCTGCATTACCGGCCCGCGGATACCCTGCCCGAAGAAGACTCTATGCTGGTCGCAAAAGCCGCCGAAGCCTGCCGAACAGCGGCTTACGCTCCTTACTCGAATTTCAGGGTCGGAGCCGCCGCCCTGCTCGAAGACGGAGAGGTCCTCTCGGCGGGCAATCAGGAGAGCGAGGTGTTTCCGTCGGGCATGTGCGCCGAGCGCAGCCTGCTCTATTACGTGCAGTCGAAGCGGTCCGGCAAACGGATCCGGGCGATCGCCATCGTCTCCGACCCCTCGCACCGGGAATGCACGCCCTGCGGAGCCTGCCGCCAGGTGATCGCCGACACGGAAAAACGACAGGGTGCCCCGATACGCATCGTCATGTGCGGCCCGCAGAGCGCGACCGTCGTCCCTTCGGCCGCCACATTACTACCTTTCACATTCGAACTAAAATAACCCGAACAATGTTCGATCCCCGCCACATCCTTTACGAAGACAACCACCTGCTCGTGGTCAATAAACGCTCCGGCGAACTGGTACAGCCCGACACGACGGGCGATCCCGCCCTGGAAGAGACGCTCAAGGAGTTCATCCGCCGACGCGACGGCAAACCCGGCAACGTATTCCTGGGCGTCGTCCACCGCATCGACCGTCCGGTGAGCGGAGCGGTCGTTTTCGCCAAAACGGGCAAAGCCCTCGCCCGGCTCAACGAGATGATCAAAAACCGCGAAATCGGGAAAACCTACTGGGCCATCACCGAAGGCACGCCCTCGCCCGAAGAAGGCACGCTCGTGCACCATCTGGTCCGCGACGGCAAAACCAACAAATCGCGCGTCTACGACCGGCCGGCGAAAGACAGCAAAGAGGCCCGGCTCGTATACCGCCTCATCGGCGCGAGCACGAACTACCGCCTCATCGAAATCGAGCTGCTGACCGGACGCCACCACCAGATCCGGGCGCAGCTTTCGAAAATCGGCTGCCCGATACGGGGCGACCTCAAATACGGCGCTTCCCGCTCCAACCGCGACGGCAGCATATCGCTGCATTCGAGACGGCTGGAATTCATCCACCCTGTCCGCAAGGAGCCGATCCGCATCACGGCTCCCGTTCCCGCGAGCGACAACCTGTGGCAGTTTTTCGAGGACGAGCTGTCGTCGGAAAACGCATAGCGGCAGGCACCTGCTAACTCCCGGCCGGAATCCGCTCAGGCAAGAAGGACGGGGAAGTCCGCCGGACGGCGTATCCGCAAAGTCCGGCTCCGACAAAAAACAAGGGCGAGAGTCTCGGTAGAGACCCTCGCCCGTTTTCTGAGCGAAGCTCGAATTATTTTTTCGCTTCTTCTACGGAAACCTTACGGAAATCCTTGAGCAGTTTGCTCAGTTCCAGCGCGGCTTTACGAGCACGGGTTCCGGCTGCTTTGTTGTTCTTTTCCACCTGCAGATCGGCGTTTTCGTTGAACACGGCGATCTGTTCTTTGATTTGGGCTACTAATTCTTTCATGGTTTTTTATTATTTAAAAAGATTAAACATTTCCGAAG
Source organism: uncultured Alistipes sp. (assembly GCA_900549685.1). Classification (GTDB taxonomy): domain Bacteria; phylum Bacteroidota; class Bacteroidia; order Bacteroidales; family Rikenellaceae; genus Alistipes_A. Next base: position 71 of record UROX01000073.1, on the reverse strand, counting down.
CATTCGGTAAACCTTTTTCGGACATCCGGTTCACGCCGTCCTCGTCGGTTCTCGCAACTCCTCTCCTGCCG
>UROX01000072.1 GCA_900549685.1 uncultured Alistipes sp. | reverse complement strand
CTAAAATAATGGAATTATGTCAAAGATCGATTTGAGTAAGTACGGAATCACGGACGTGACCGAGATCGTACACAATCCCTCTTACGAACAGTTGTTCGAAGAAGAAACCAAACCGGGTCTCGAAGGATTCGAAAAGGGACAGCTGACCGACATGGGTGCCGTGAACGTGATGACCGGCGTCTACACGGGTCGTTCGCCCAAAGACAAGTTCTTCGTAATGGACGACGTGACCCGCGATACGATCTGGTGGACTTCGGACGAATACAAGAACGATAACAAACCCGTTTCGCAGGAGAGCTGGAAAGTGCTCAAGGGTATCGCCGACAAAGAACTTTCGGGCAAACGTCTGTTCGTGGTCGATACGTTCTGCGGCGCCAACGAAAACAGCCGGCTCAAGATCCGCTTCATCATGGAAGTGGCCTGGCAGGCGCATTTCGTGACCAACATGTTCATCCGTCCGACGGCCGAAGAACTGGCTTCTTACGGCGAACCCGATTTCGTCGTACTGAACGCTTCGAAAGCCAAGGTCGAAAACTACAAGGAACTGGGCCTGAATTCCGAAACGGCTGTGGTGTTCAACCTGACCGAAAAAATGCAGGTCATCATCAACACGTGGTACGGCGGCGAAATGAAGAAAGGTATGTTCTCTTACATGAACTACCTGCTTCCGCTCAAAGGCATGGCCTCGATGCACTGCTCGGCCAACACCGACCTCGAAGGCAAGAATACCGCCATCTTCTTCGGCCTCTCGGGTACCGGTAAGACGACGCTCTCGACCGATCCGAAACGTCTGCTCATCGGCGACGACGAACACGGCTGGGACGACGAAGGTGTCTTCAACTTCGAAGGCGGCTGCTACGCCAAAGTCATCAACCTCGACAAGGACAGCGAACCCGATATCTGGAATGCCATCAAGCGCGACGCGCTGCTCGAGAACGTAACGGTTCGCAAGGACGGTTCGATCGACTTCGCCGACAAGTCGGTGACCGAAAACACCCGTGTTTCGTACCCGATCTACCACATCAAAAACATCGTTAAACCGGTTTCGAAAGGCGCTCCCGCCCAGAAGGTGATCTTCCTGTCGGCCGATGCCTTCGGCGTACTGCCTCCGGTTTCGATCCTCACGCCAGAACAGACCAAATATTACTTCCTGTCGGGCTTCACCGCCAAACTGGCCGGTACCGAACGCGGTATCACCGAACCGACTCCGACGTTCTCGGCCTGCTTCGGTGCAGCGTTCCTCTCGCTGCATCCGACCAAATACGGCGAAGAACTCGTCAAGAAGATGCAGGTGTCGGGTGCCAAAGCCTATCTGGTGAACACCGGATGGAACGGAACCGGCAAACGTATCTCGATCAAAGATACCCGCGGAATCATCGACGCCATTCTCGACGGTTCGATCGACAAGGCTCCGACCAAGAAGATCCCGTTCTTCGATTTCGAAGTGCCGACCGCTCTGCCGGGCGTGGACACCTCGATCCTCGATCCTCGCGACACCTATGCCGATGCCGCTCAGTGGGATGCCAAAGCCAAGGATCTGGCTGAACGTTTCATCAAGAACTTCGCTAAGTTCACCGGCAACGAAGCCGGCAAGGCGCTCGTCGCCGCCGGTCCGAAGTTGTAATTCCGGACGGAACGAATCGATAAGAAAGAGGAAGCCCGATGATTCGGGCTTCCTCTTTTTTTATCTGTATGCTTGTCGGTTATTCGGTCGGGGCGGGATACGGGACGGTCGTTTCTCTTTTCCCCTCGGATGAGGGAGGGAACGGAGATGTTTATGCCGGTTGCCTCAGGCGTGGTTCCAGCTTCTTATATCCGTTCGGAGAAGGAACCGCGCGCTCAACGGAGTCGATGGCCTGACGGGCCGGAACAAGATATTCCGGACGTAGTATATACTCCTTGCCATATTTTATAAGCGGTTCCTTGGGATCTTCGCTGTGCGGATCGTAGGTGTCGGAGTATTCCTCGAAGGGCAGGCAATATCCTCGATTTCGGAAGATTATATGCCTGTTGTCCGGGAGAACAGTGCTTCCGATGCGTTGCGGTCCGGGCAAAACTTCCCGGCGGCTTTGTCTTCGAGCCTCGCGGAAACGGGTGTCCTGTCGTGTCGTATGCGGTCCGGTTTATGGCTTTTATTCCGCTTCTTGCAGGCCGATACGGAGAGTGTGATGTACATGCGCTCGGACGAATGCGACACTTGTTCATGCGGCGGACTTCTTTCCCGTAACGGCGGCGGTTCGGGTGCCTTCGGCGGATAGGTTCGGGTACGAAGCGGATACGGAACCGGACATTTCGGGAAAAACATACCCCGCTCTCGATTCGGAGGCGGGGTATATTGTTTTTCAGATCGCGGCAGGGGGATCAGTCCCTGCGGGCGAATCCGAGGTAGTAGATCAGCGTGGCGATGGCCGACAGCGCGGCGACCAGATAGGTGCGGGCCGCCCATGCGAGGGCCTCTTTGGCCTGTGCGGCCTGTTCGCCCCGCAGCGTGTAGCTGGAGGTGAGCCACTGCATGGCCCGGGCCGAGGCGTTGTATTCGACCGGCAGCGTGACGATGCTGAACAGGGCCGAGAGGGCGATCATGGCGATTCCGATCCAGAACAGAGCCGGGAACGATTTCATCAGCACGATGCCGGCGATAACGATCCATACGGCCCATTGCGACGAGAAGCTGACCACGGGCACCAGCGCCGAACGCAGTTTCAGCGGCGCGTACTCCTTGGCGTGCTGCACGGCGTGCCCGCATTCGTGGGCGGCTACGGCCGCGGCGGCCACGCTGTTGCTGTTGTAGACCGGTTCGCTCAGATTGACGGTTTTGGTGGCCGGATTGTAATGGTCGGTCAGATGGCCGGGCGTCGATACGACCTTGACGTCGTAGATGCCGTTGTCGTGCAGCATCTTTTCCGCCACGTCCTTGCCCGTCAGTCCGCCGGGGAACATGACTTTCGAATATTTCTTGAATACGGACTGGAGTTTGGCCTGTACGATGAAGCCTGCGATCCCGATGATGACGATCAGCAGAAACTCCGGGTGCATGAATCCTGACATATTGCGGTTTTCGTGTTTTGTGGCTCCCGTCTCGGGGAACCGGGTTTTACGTGTCGTTCCTAAGGAAACGGACTTCGGTCCGTTTTATTGTCCGGCCTCCTGCGTGCGGCGGCAGGTGAGATAGGCGTTCGCCTGCCGGGCGGGCATGACCTCGATGTCGTTGATATTGACATGTGGCGGCAGCGAGACGATCCATGAGACGATGGAGGCGATGTCCTCGCCCGTCAGTGGGTCGATCCCGCGGTATACCTCGTCCGCCCGTTTCCGGTCGCCGTGGAAGCGGACGACCGAAAATTCGGTCTCCACCATTCCCGGACGGATTTCGGTCACTTTGATGCCGTGGCCCAGCAGATCCATCCGCATACTCTGCGACAGCGCGTGTACGGCATGTTTCGAGGCGCAGTAGACCGCTCCGTTCTCATAGGCCTGCACGCCGGCTATCGAGCCGATGTTGATGATGTGGCCGCCGCGGCCGTCGGCGATCATTTTCTGCGCTACGATGCGGGTGATGTAGAGCAGGCCCTTGACGTTGGTGTCGATCATTCGGTCCCAGTCGAGCGGATCGCCTTCGTCGATATGTTCGAGTCCGGCGGCGAGTCCGGCGTTATTGACGAGCAGGTCGATGTGCCGGAAACGGTCCGGCAATGCGTCGATCGCGCTTTCGGTCTGAAAACGGTCCCGGATGTCGAAGCCGAGCACGTGCACCCGGATGCCGTACCGGCTCTCCAGCGCGTCGTTCAGCGTCTGGAGCCGGTCGGTGCGGCGACCCGTGATGACGAGGTCGTAACCCGCCTCCGCCAGTTTCTGCGCCGTGGCGGCGCCTATGCCCGAGGAGGCTCCGGTAATCAATGCGGTTTTGTCCATGATCGGTAGGTTCGGTGTTTGCGTGGTCTGTCGGCGGAGGGTGCGTGGCGTCGGCGCACGGTCCTTTGCCGAACATGATGTGCAAAAATATGAATTTTTGTGTTACTTTGCATGGCGTTCGTTTCCGGGCGCACGATAATGGACTTATGGGTAAGCTGAACCTCGAATTCTTTCTGGCCCGCCGCATCGCCGCGGCAAAAACCGGAGGCCGGAACAACGTGATGGTGCGCATCGCCACGTTGAGCGTGGCCGTCGGCGTGGCCGTGATGATCGTTTCTCTGGCGGTGATTTTCGGATTCAAACGCGAAATCGCCGCCAAACTGAGCGGATTCGGGGCGCAGATACAGATCGTCCATATGGACGGCAACGCGTCTTACGAGACGGTCCCCGTCGCGCGAGAACAGGCTTTTCTGCCCGAGCTGGAGCGACTGCCCGGATTCGTCAGGATCAATCCTTATGCCATAAAGGGAGGAATCCTCAAAGGCGAGGACGCGATGGCGGGCGTCGTGCTCAAGGGCGTCGATTCGACCTACGACTGGTCGTTCTTCCGACAGAGTCTTCTCGAGGGCGACGTGCCCCGGACGGGCGGCGGCGTGCGGCACAAGGAGGTGTTGCTTTCCCGTACGCTGGCCGATCAGATGGAGGTGGGAACGGGCGATCCCATCGAAATGCTGTTCGTTCAGAACCCGCCCCGGCGCGACCGTTTCCGGGTGTGCGGCATATACGATACGGGCTTCGGCGAGATGGACCGCGCGATGGTGCTGACCGACATGCGCAACGTGCAGCGGCTCAACGGCTGGGACTCGACGCAGGTGACCGGTTTCGAGATCGCGGTGGACGATTTCGCGCGGGTGGACCGCTATACCGACGAGGTTTACCGCGTCGTTACGGAGGCCGTCGGCGAAGAGGAGGATTCGCTCCGGGTGACCAATCTCAAGAAACAGTTTCCGATGATTTTCGACTGGCTGGACGCCCACAACGTCAATGCGGCCGTCATCATCGTCGTGATGTTGCTCGTGGCGCTGTTCAACATGATCGCCGCGCTGCTGATCATTCTGCTCGAGCGCACTTCCATGATCGGGGTGCTCAAAGCGCTGGGCATGGGCAACCGGGCGTTGCAGAAAATGTTCGTCATCCGCTCCTCGTTCGTGATTCTGCGGGGAATGTTCTGGGGCAATCTTTTCGGCGTGGGACTCTGTCTGCTGCAACATTATACGGGATGGGTTTCGCTCGATTCGGAGGGCTATTTCCTGACTACCGTGCCCGTGGCGCTGCATGCGGGCTGGCTGCTGGCGCTCGATGCGGCCACGTTCGTGCTCATCGTCGGATTGCTCGCCTTGCCAACCATGATAATTTCATTAATTTTGCCGGAGAAAACCATCCGGTTCGAATAACGCCGGAAGAGTCCTTGCGATGAAACCCTATAACGAAACGGAAAGTAAAAAGGAGCAGGTGCGGAATATGTTCGACGGGATCGCCCGCCGATACGATCTGCTGAACCATTTGCTGTCGCTGGGGATCGACCGGGGATGGCGCCGTCGCGTCGTGCGCCGGGTACGCCGGGAGCGTCCTGCCGAAGTGCTGGACATGGCTACCGGGACGGCCGATCTGGCGATCATGCTGGGGAGGGCCTGCCGCGGAGCGCGGATCACCGGGGTGGATCTTTCGGCGCAGATGTTGGCCGTCGGCCGCGGAAAAGTGGAGCGGGCCGGACTGTCGCAGCGTATCGAGTTGCGGCAGGGCGACGCCGAGTCGGGCGATTACGGTACGGACCGGTTCGATGCCGCGACGGTGGCTTTCGGGGTGCGGAACTTCGAGGATATTCCCGGCGGTATAGCCGGCCTGTTCAGGGCCTTGAAGCCCGGAGGACGGCTCTACGTGTTGGAGTTCGGCATGCCGAAACATAAAATATTCGGGACGCTGTACCGTTTTTATTTCCACAGGGTACTGCCCCGGCTGGGCGGTCTGATCTCGCGCGATGCGAAGGCCTATGCGTATCTGCCCGGATCGGTCGAGGAGTTTCCGTACGGCGAGGCGTTCGCCCGGATTCTCGCCGAGGGCGGGTTCGAGGCTTGCCGCATCGAACATCTTTTCGGCGGAGTGGCTCAGATTTACAGTGCTGTGAAACCCCGTGCCGCCGCTGCTGAGGACGGAAAATGAGGACGGTCGGAAGATTGTTCTGCGCGTCGCTTCTGGCGATAGCCGTTTCGGGCGGCTGCGGGCATGGGCCGGACAGGGAGCCGGATGCCGGCCTCAAGACGGAAATTTCCATGGAAGAGGCGATCGCTATGGGTGCGGACGAGGCGCGGACGCGGGACGAAGGGTTGCGATTGACGCGCATTCACAGTTACGACAACGATTCGATCCGGAGTGCGGCGGCCGGAGCCGACGGCAGGCGTCAATGGTGGGTCGTCCGTTTCGGCGGCGAAGACGGTCGTCGGATGGATGCCATTCTTTGCGACGGCGCGGTCGTTGCGGTGGAAACGGCTGATGCGGACGGGTGCGATGCTCCGATCGATATGGCCCGGGTGAAGCTGACGGCCGCGGAAGCGGTTGCTGCCGCGGCGAAGCTCGGCTTGCGGGGCGGGAACCCGGCCTGCGAAGACGAATGGGTGTCGGGATATAATTTCCGCCTGAGCAGCACGGCGTCGGAAGAGTCCGGCGGCAGGAGGATCGTCCTCGAAGTGATCGGGATCTCGCCGGCGGGAAATTTCGCGTACACGGATTTCGATGCGGAGACGTGCGAGTTGCTCTCGGCCGAGGAAAAGATAGAACGATGCGGAGAAGAGGTACGATGGGCCGATTTCCGATAGGACGGCCGGTGTCTCGCTCGGCGATGGAATAGAAAAAATGCGATGATGAAAAGAATATTTCTCCTTATGTTCGTGCTCGCCGCCGTTTCGTGCGTGCGGTCGGACGATCTGTCTTACGACGGGATCGAGTCGGTGAAGCTCCGTGCCGTCGGGACGTCGCAGACCGATGTCGATGTGTTCGTCCGGGCGTCGAACGCTTCGGGTACGGCGGTGTCGGTCGTGCGGGCCGATCTGGAACTCTCCCGGGGCGGGAGTGTGTTGCTGACTGCTTCGGTGGACGAGAAAGTGAAATTGCCGCGTCGTTCGGAGAATGTTACGGTCCGGGTGCCGGTCCGGGTGCGTTTCGAGGGCGGTATGCTCGGAGCATTGGGGCTGATGAAAACGCTCTCGCGCGGAACGAACGGGACCACCGTGTCGGGAACGGTCGTCGTCAAAGCCGGAGCGATACGGAAAAAGTTTAAAATCGAGGACATGGAGACCGACCGTTTTCTCCGTCGGTTCGGGATCGACCTGTCCGATATACGTCAGGGAATCGGATTATGAGAAAAGCGATGATCGTTGTAGGGCTTTGTCTGGCCGTTTGTACGGTGCGAGCCCAGAGTCCGGAGGCTTTTCGCAATAAGTTGCGGATGCCGGATACGAAATACGGCAGTCGGGTGGAGGTGGTCGAACACGGTGCGGCGGCTTCGGCCGTCCGGTCCGTGGCACGTCCGGACGGCGGGAAAATACGCGGCTATCGCGTGAGGATATTTTTCGATAACAGCCAGAGCGCACGCACGCAGGCTCAACAGACGATGGCAAAGTTCAAGGAGATCTATCCTTCGATTCCGGTCTATATGGATTACGACGATCCCTATTTCAAGGTGACGGCGGGCAACTGCATCACGTATGAAGAGGCCGTCATTCTGTGCGGAAAGATCAGGGATTCGTTCGAACTGGCTTTCCCTATCCGGGTCGAAATACCGCTTTCGGTGTTCGCCCGTTCCTCCGAAACGGGGGATTCGGAAGAACCTTAGCGGCGAAGGAGACTTCCCGTACGGGAAAAACGGATGGGAGGGGGCGCGAAATGTCATATTTATTGCGGCTCCGGGATTGCATTAATCGTAAAACATTATACCTTTGCGGCCGAATAAATCAAAACTTAATCTTGAAGTGTTATGAAAAAGATTGCCAAATCCGTTATGATGCTGGCTGTCGCTGCCGTTTGTGTCTCTTTCGCATCGTGCTGCGGTAATGCCGGCGCCGAAAAAGCCGCTGCCGATTCCATCGCTGCCGCTGCTGCCGCCGATTCTATCGCTCAGGCCGAAGCAGAAGCCGCTGCTGCCGCTGCCGCCGCCGAAAACGATTCGACTGCGACCGAAGAAGCTGCCGCCGCTGCGGAATAATGCGGTGCCGGCTCTGCCGGATGAATTATTCCTTACGGAAAAGAAGGATCTCTCCCGCTCGGGGAAAGACCCTCTTTTTGTTTTCAGGGGGTGCGGTTTTGCGGGGTATGCCGGTGCCCCGATCCGAAGGTCTGCATTTTCGTGCTGCAACCGGGGAGGTTTTACCGAGGTCTGTGGCCGGAGGTGGCGGTTCGGGGATGTAGATGCGTCGAAATATGTTTCCCGGCCCGTTTGTCCGATTCCGCTTGCCGATAGCCGGATACGCTGAATGTGTCTCGATCATCTTTGCGCTGCACGGGCCGCGGTTCTGAAGAGGACCGTGCGTTTCGTTCTTCCGGCGGCCCGGTCCCGTACGTAGGAAGAACGAAAAATGAAAACGCGGGACCGGATTCCCGATCCCGCGCCGATAGCGACGGAATGTATGTTCCGTTATTTGGTATAGACGTATTCGCGTCCTTCGTGACGGATCGTGACCGAAGCCTTGTCCGCCGGTTCGACATGGCCGACGATTCGGGCGTCGATGCCGAAACTTTGGGAAATGCGGATCAGATCGTCTGCGACGCTTTCGTCCACGTACAATTCCATGCGGTGTCCCATGTTGAATACGGAGTACATCTCGCGCCACGGAGTCTGCGACTGCTGCTGGATGAGGTCGAAGAGCAACGGCGTCTCGAACAGGTTGTCCTTGACCACGTGCAGGTCGTCGATGAAATGCAGGATTTTGGTCTGACCGCCGCCGCTGCAATGGACCATGCCGCGGATCTCTCCCCTGTGTTCTTCGAGTATGGCCCGGATGACGGGCGCATAGGTCCGTGTGGGCGAGAGCACGAGCTTGCCTACGGTGAGGGGACATCCCTCGATCGTATCGGTCAGTGCGTACCGGCCGGTATAGACCAGTTCGTCGGGAACGCCGGGATCGAATGTTTCCGGATATTTTTCGGCTACGGATTTACCGAACACGTCGTGCCGGGCCGAGGTCAGTCCGTTGCTGCCCATGCCGCCGTTGTATTCCGTCTCGTAGGTGGCCTGCCCGAACGAGGCGAGTCCCACGATGCAGCATCCCGCTCCGATGCGGGCGTTGTCGATCACCTCGCTGCGCTTCATGCGGGCCGTGACGGTACTGTCCACGATGATCGTCCGTACCAGATCGCCCACGTCGGCGGTCTCGCCGCCGGTCGAGTAGATGCCGATGCCCTGTTCGCGCATCGACTGGAGGAATTCTTCGGTGCCGTTGATGACGGCCGAGATCACTTCGCCGGGCACGAGCCGTTTGTTGCGGCCGATGGTGGACGAAAGCAGGATGTTGTCCGTCGCCCCGACGCACAGCAGGTCGTCTGTGTTCATCACTACGGCGTCCTGTGCGATGCCTTTCCATACCGACAGGTCGCCCGTCTCTTTCCAGTAGGCATAGGCCAGCGACGATTTGGTGCCGGCGCCGTCGGCGTGCATGATGAGGCATGCTTTTTCGTCGCCGGAAAGGTGATCGGGTATGATTTTGCAGAAAGCCTTCGGATAGAGTCCTTTGTCGATATTCTTGATGGCCGCGTGCACGTCCTCTTTGGAGGAGGAGACTCCGCGTCCGGCGTAACGGGAAGATACAGACATGATGTGTAATCGGATTGTTTGAATACAAAGATAGCCATTAATTTCATTACTCGGATAATTTTCGGTAAATTTGCTTGGATCAAACCGTATGGCGGAGATGAGTAGCGTAAGTGGAAAGCAGGAACCCGTATTCGATCTGGTGCGGAGCATGAGCAAGGCGGAGAAGCGTAATTTCAAACTCTACGCCACCCGTCTGTCGGGCAATCAGGAGGCCAAATTCATCACGCTGTTCGATTGCATGGACTCGATGGAGGAGTACGACGAGGCGCGGGTGTTGCAGCGCTGTCCGGTCAAAAAGGAACAGCTGCCCAATATGAAGGCCCATCTGTACAAACAGATTCTGGTCAGCATCCGGTTGCTGGATGTCCAGCGCACGATCCCCATGCAGTTGCGCGAACAGATCGACTTCGCCCGCATCCTTTACGACAAGGGGTTGTTTCGCCAGAGCACCAAACTGCTCGAGAAAGCCAAAGAGCAGGCGCTGCTGTACGAACAGCATACGGCGGCGATCGACATCATCGAGTTTCAGAAAAAAATCGATACACTCAGCACCGTCCGCAGCGTGCGGACCAAGACCGAATCGAACAGTCGCCAGGTGAGCGAGCTGTGCGGCAAAATCTCGAACATCGGCGAGCTTTCCAATACGGGCGTACAGCTTTACAGCCTCTATCTTCGGCTGGGGTATGCCCGTACGCAGAAGGATCTCGATCTGATCGAGCACGTTTTCGGTCCCGTGCTGGAAAAATACGACGAGGCGGCGCTCTCGTTTCTCGAAAAGGTGCATTTCTATCAGTCGCAGGTGTGGTACAACTATATCCGGCACGATATGCTCGCCTGTTACAAGTATGTCTGCCGCTGGGTCGCTCTCTTCGATCGGGCACCGCATCAGAAGACGCTGATGTACGATTCCTATCTGAGGGGGTGTTCCCGCCTGCTCGACGGACTGTTCCTGCTGCGCAGTTACCGGCGTTTCGTGCGGACGCTGTCGGCTTTCGAGGAAGAGTTCGACACGATCGGGAGCGCCAACGACAACGCGCGGATGATCTCGTTGCAGATCCTCTATGCGAACCGCATCAACCGTCATTTCTGGGAAGGTACTTTCGCCGAAGGCGTGAAGATGATTCCGGAGGTGGAACGCTATCTCGAACGGTATAAGGCCCATCTCGACATCCACCACCGGATGGTGCTCTATTACAAGATCGCCTGTCTCTATTTCGGCAACGACGATTATACCCGCTGCATGAATTATCTGAGCCGGATCGTCTCCACGCGCGATCCGCAGATCCGCCGCGACCTGCAATGCTATGCCCGTATCCTGAACCTGATCTGTTCCTACGAGGCGGGCATCGACTATAACCTCGACTATCAGGTGCGGTCGGTCTATCAGTTCCTTGTCCGCATGAACGATATGCAGCAGGTGCAGCGGGAAATGATGGCTTTCCTCAAGCGGCTCAATTCGATGTACGAGTCGTCTTTCAAGGACGAACTCAAAGGGCTGTACGACAGACTGAAACCGCTTGAACACCACCCGTACGAGCGCCGCACGTTCTATTATCTCGACGTGTTGTCGTGGCTGGAAAGCAAGATCAAGGGTATCCCCGTCGCCGAGATCATCCGTCGGCGCTATCTCGACGAAAACGTCCGGTAGACGATTTCCCCCGGTTCGAAACGGGTGCGGGCCTCTTCTTTTTTGATACGTTTCGTCTGCTCCGTTCCGTTTGTCGTGTTCCGGCGCGAAGCGGAGCTTCCCGGGTGCCGCGACCTAAGTCTCGTCGGTGCCGGTCCTGTATACGATATGCGGTAACGGTCGGAGCGGGAGGCTGCAACCGCCGGACGTCGGTGCATAATGAAAAAGTATAAGGTCGCCTCCGGAACATGGCGACGCTCTGCCATATGCGGCGGGTCGGGGAGCTGGGAGGCTCCGTTGCGGAAAAAACGGAATTTTTTTCGAATTTTCGTACGGCTGACGATTTTCGTGTAAATCCCCGTCCGCGGTTATTGTTTGAAACCGTTCGTGCGCAGCGGCATCCGGATATTAATGATATTGAATTTCTCATCAGCTTCTTCTATGCCTCGTTTGTCAGTCACCTGTTCTCCTGAACGGATATGGTTCATCATTTTTTCCAGCTTGTATTCATTAATGGTACTGATATAGTCTTTCAGCCTGGCGTAATTCCCTTATATTTCCAGTAATTTACGGGCTTCATTACT
>UROX01000071.1 GCA_900549685.1 uncultured Alistipes sp. | reverse complement strand
TTTCGTTTTTATTAATTATCGTAATTTCTTTCTTATCAGCTTGTAAGACGGACGTGGAAAATTTAATGACAAAATCCACGTCCCCAAAACGATCGACAACGACCTGCCTCTGCCCGCCGGTTCGCCCACGTTCGGCTACCAGTCGGCCAAAGACATGGGTTCGATCATCGGCCGCACGGTCTATACCGATGCCCGCACGAGCGGCAACTGGTTCGTCGTGGCAGCCATGGGACGCTCGGCCGGACACCTCGCCTTCGGTATCGGCTCCGCATGCCACTATCCGATGATCGTGATCCCCGAGATGTTCAACAAAACCGAAATCACGGTCGAAAAGATCGTCAATCTGGTGGTTTCGTCCATCATCAAACGTAAGATCATGGGTATCGACTACGGTGCGGCCATGATCTCCGAAGGTGTGTTCCACTCGTTGAGCGACGCCGAAATCAAAAAATCGGGCATCAACTTCTCGTACGACGATCACGGACATCCCGAGCTGGGCAAGGTTTCCAAAGCGCATATCTTCAACGAAATGCTCGAAAAGAAACTCGCCGAGCTGAAGATCAAGGTCAAATCGCGTCCGGTGGAAATCGGTTACGAAGTACGTTGCCAGACCCCCGTAGCCTATGACCTGGTTTACTGCTCTCTGCTGGGTATGGGTACCTACAAGCTCTTCAGCGAAGGCAAGACGGGCTGCATGGTATATGCCGATCCGGCCGGAGAGATCTCCCCGCTGTACCTGAAAGACCTTCAGGATCCCGAAACGGGCAAGATTCCGCCCCGGTTGGTCGATATCAATTCCGACAAGTTCAACATGGTGATCGACAACATCCTCAACTATGTTACGCCGGCCGACTACGAAGCCGCCAAGAAATACGTGGCCAATCCCGAGGCTTTCGATTTCTTCAAGATTCTGGAATGGAACAAATAATCCCTCCGGGGATACGAAACAAAAAGGGCGGAATCATCGATTCCGCCCTTTCGTTTTATTGTCGTTCGTTGTTATTCGTCTTCGTCGTATTTGTCGGCGACTTCGCTGTCCATGATTCCTTCGTCGTCCTTGATCTCGTCTTCGCCGAAGAAGTCTTTGTCGTCCTCTTCCTCGATCTGATCGTCTACTTTGACATCCACTTTAATCAGGTAGCTGGTATCCTCGGTTTCGAGTACGATGGCGTAGAAAAAATCGCCCGGTCCCTTGTCGATACGCAACATGCTGTCGGTATACCCGAACGGATATTTTTTCTTCACCTCTTCGTGTAGTTCGGGACTCAGGTTCTTGTAGCTGACCACGACCCGTTTTTTTTGTTTCTTCTCAGAAGTCATTGTTTCAAAAAATTTTCTGCAAGTATAAGCAAAATTTGGTAATCAAAATTAAACGCCCGGGCAAAAAACGTATTCGGCGCACGATTCGCATTATTAGGTTTTTCCGCCTCGCGAACCGCGCCGTTGCGGTTTTCTATCGGGCGCGGAGGTCCGATACGGGTTGAAAAAATCGGCACAAAATTAATATCTTTACGACAAATAGCCAGAAATATGCGAGAGAAAATCGAACAATTGCGACGGGAGATCGACAACCATAATTATCGTTATTACGTACTGAACGACCCGTCGATCGGCGATTACGAATTCGACGAACTGATGCGGGAACTGCAACGGCTCGAGGAGGCCCATCCCGAATTCGCCGACCCCAATTCGCCCACCCAGCGGGTCGGTTCCGATACGGCCAACGCTTTCGAGACCGTCGAGCACCGCTACCCGATGCTGTCGCTCTCGAACACTTATTCGATGGACGAAATACGTGAGTTCGATGCCCGGGTCCGCAAGGAGGTAGGGGAGACCGAATATGTATGCGAACTGAAATTCGACGGCACGGCCATCGGTCTGACCTACGAGAACGGCCGTCTGGCGAGAGCCGTGACCCGGGGCGACGGGACCCGGGGCGACGACGTGACGGCCAATGTCCGGACGATTAGGACCGTACCGTTGCGGCTCTCGGGCGAGGGATATCCGCCGCAGTTCGAGATACGGGGCGAGATTTTCATGCCGCTGAGTTCGTTCGAACGGCTGAACCGGGAACGCGAGGACATCGGCGAGACTCCGTTTGCCAACCCGCGCAATGCGGCGGCGGGGTCGCTCAAGCTGCAAAGTTCGGCCGAGACCGCGCGTCGAGAGCTGGATTGTACGCTCTATTCCCTGGTGGGGGAGGAGCTGCCTTTCGAGACCCATCTCGAAAGCCTGAACGCAGCCCGCACATGGGGTTTCAAGATTTCGGACGCAGTGGCTCTGTGCCGCAATATGGAGGAAATCGACGCTTTTATCCGTCACTGGGATACGGCCCGCAAGGAGCTGCCCTTCGCCACGGACGGCGTCGTCATTAAGGTGAACGATTTCGCCCTGCGCACCCGTCTGGGGTTTACGGCCAAGGCGCCCCGCTGGGCCGTGGCCTACAAGTTCAAGGCGGAGCGGGCGCTCACGCGGCTGGTGTCGGTGGATTTTCAGGTCGGCCGGACCGGAGCCGTCACGCCGGTGGCCAATCTCGAACCGGTGCTGCTGGCCGGAACGGTCGTCAAGCGGGCTTCGCTGCATAATGCCGAACAGATCGCCCTGCTCGACATCCGGATCGGAGACAGTGTGTATGTCGAGAAAGGAGGCGAGATCATCCCGAAGATCACCGGCGTGGACCTCGCGTCGCGACCGGCGGACAGCCGTCCGTTCGAGTTTATCGACCGTTGTCCGGAATGCGGTACGGAGCTGGTCAAATACGAGGGCGAAGCCCGTCGCTACTGTCCCAATCAGAGCCATTGTCCGCCTCAGATCGTGGGCCGTATCGTCCATTTCATTTCGCGCAAGGCGATGAATATCGACGGTTTGGGCGACGAGACCGTACAGTTGCTCTATGATTCGGGGTTGATTGCCGATGCGGCCGATCTGTACGATCTTACCCGGGAGCAGCTTGCCGTACTTCCCCGGCTGGGCGAGAAGTCTGCGGACCATATCGTCCGCAGTATCGAAAAATCGAAGGAAGTGCCGTTCGCCCGCGTATTGTTCGCCATCGGTATCCGATTCGTGGGCGAGACGACGGCCCGCAACCTGGCCTCTCAGTTTCGCAGCATAGACGAATTGATGGCCGCTTCGACCGAAGAACTGGTCGCCGCCGAGGAGGTAGGCGAGAAGATTGCCGTGAGTATCGCCGATTTTTTCCGGGACGAAACCGACCGGGTGCTCATCGCCCGTCTCCGGGAGAAGGGACTCCGTTTCGAGACGGAGGACAAGGCGCTCTCGTCCGAAGCGCTCCGCGGTCTCCGTTTCGTGATCTCCGGCACGTTTTCCGCTCATTCCCGCGACGGACTCAAGGAACTTATCGAACGGCACGGAGGTCGTTTCACAGGCAGTGTATCGGCCAACACCGACTTTCTGCTGGCCGGAAACAACATCGGTCCTGCGAAGCTCGCCAAAGCCCGCAAACTGAATGTCCGTATCATCGACGAGACCGAATTCGAGCGTATGATCGCCGGCGAGACGTCTCTTGCAGAGGCTTCCTCGCTGTCTGCGCAGCCCTTCGCCCCGACCGGAAAGTCGCAAAAAAACGATGCCGCAGACGAAAATAACGCCGTTCAAGGCTCTTTGTTTGAATAAAAAATATTACTTTTGCTGGAAAATTAACATCCATCAATGAAAATCAACATGAGAGGGGTCGGGGTCGCGTTGGTCACGCCGTTTACCGCTTCGGGAGCCGTCGATTTCACGGCATTGGAAAATCTGGTGGGCAGCGTATCGGCCGCAGGTGCCGATTATTTCGTCGTTCTGGGAACGACGGCCGAAACGCCGACACTGACCGCCGACGAGAAGAAAGACGTTCTGCAATGCGTGAAGGCGGCCGATGCGCGCCGTTTGCCCGTCGTGCTCGGTCTGGGCGGCAACAATACCGCCGAGACGGTGAGGTGCATCCGGCAGACCGACCTGTCCGGCATAGACGCCGTACTGTCCGTCACGCCTTATTATAATAAGCCTTCGCAGGAAGGTCTGTACCAGCATTACAAAGCCATTGCCGAGGCGCTGCCCTGCGGACTCGTGCTGTATAACGTGCCGGGGCGGACCGGTGTCAATATGAAAGCCGACACCGTGTTGCGGCTGGCGCATGATTTCGACAACATCGTGGCAGTCAAGGAGGCCAGCGGAAACCTTTCGCAGGCCGCCTATATTCTCAGGGACCGGCCCGAAGGCTTTTCGGTACTGTCCGGCGACGACAACCTTACGCTGCCTATGGTCGCACTCGGGGCGGACGGCGTGATTTCGGTCGCAGCCAATGCGTTTCCTGAAAAATTCTGCCGCATGGTCCATCTCGCGCTCGAAGGGCGTACTGCGGAAGCCGCTCCGCTCCATCTGCAAATGATGGAGGCCGTCGATGCGCTTTTCGAAGAGGGCAACCCCGCCGGTATCAAATGCGCACTCGCCTGCCGGGGCATGATCCGGGATACGCTCCGTCTGCCGCTCGTTCCTGTCGGCGACCGTCTCAGGGAGAAGATCGGACGTCTGCTCGCCGAAGGCGATCTGCGCTGACGGTTTCCGGGAAGGCTCTTCGAGAGAGTGGGGCACGGAATTTCGGAGGGATCAAATAATTTTATATTTTTACCGTTGATAACGTAACGCGATCGTATCGTTCGTGTGCCGTGTTGTCGATGCCGGGATTGTTCGACGCTATCCGAAGCTTCGGTCGAAAACGGCAGGTCGTTCCGCATATGCGGCGTTCGCTAGCCGGCACGGCGGATAGAAAAATCGCCGTTTCGAAACGCTGGTACACAACGTGCATGATCGACGTGGAAAGCAGAAATATAAAGACGTTATGCGGTATATCCTTCTCTCAGTATTGTTTGCATGCCTGTCCGCTTCTTCGGAGCTGCGCGCCCAGCAGGCCCCGGACAACGATGCGATTCTTCGGGCGACGATCGACCAGGCTTCGCCGTACTATTATCCGGCGCTTTATTCGCGTTATACGTCCGGCGATACGACGCTTACGGCGGAAGATTACCGGCACCTTTATTACGGTTATGTCTGGCGGCCGGAATACGAGCCGTTCGAAACACCGCCTGCGCGGGACCGTCTGCTCGGGGTGCTGGAAAAAGATTCGCTGACGACGAACGATTTCCGTAAAATCATTGAATACGGACAGGAGATCATGCGGAGCGAGCCTTTCGATCCGAGCACGATCAACTTTATGATCTATGCCTACGGTGCGCTGGGCGATACGCTCGATGCCCGTATCAACTACCATCGACTGAACGGTGTGCTCGGGGCCATCGAGTCGTCGGGAACGGGGCTGAGCGAGGATTCGCCCTGGCATGTGCTCTATTTTTCCCATACCCGCGATCTGCTCTCGAGCCTCGACATCGTTTGCGGCAAAGAACGGGTCATCAGTCGCAGTGTTGCCTACATGCCTCTGCTCGCGCGTCAGAAAGGCGTCAAAGGCTATTATTTCGATTTCGGCCGCATCTACTGGCACCGGCCCGAAAAGCAACCCGAAAAACGGAGCAGCGGATGGGAATTCAACGGTATCCCGCTCAAGAAACGCGTGGCTCCGACCTATCGTTCTTCCGAAGACAATTAAATTCGTAAAGCATGAAACGTAAAAATCTGATCGTTCTGGCCGTTGTCGTTATCGCGGTCATCGGTATTTTCAGTTGGTTCAAAGGCAGTTATAACGCCATGGTGCAACGGAGCGAGGCGGTACAGGCCCAATTGGGCAACGTCGAGAACCAGTACCAGCGTCGTGCGGACCTGATTCCCAACCTCGTCAATACGGTCAAGGGATACGCCGCCCACGAGCAGAATACGCTCACCGAAGTGGTGGATGCCCGCGCCAAAGCCACGCAGGTGCACATCGACATCGACGATGCCGCGGCTATGGCCCGGTTCAATCAGGCGCAGGGCGAACTTTCCTCGGCACTGAACCGTCTGATGGCGATTTCGGAGAGCTATCCCGATCTGAAGGCCAATCAAAATTTCCGCGACCTGCAGACGCAGCTCGAAGGCACAGAGAACCGGATCGCCGTGGAACGCCGCAAATTCAACGAAGAGGCCCGCTCGTTCAACACCTATATCCGGATGTTCCCGCGCAACTTGCTGGCCGGTATGTTCGGTTTCGCACCGATGGCTTATTTCGAAGCGCAGGAAGGCGCACAGAAGGCTCCTGAGGTTCAATTCTGATCGATATGAAGCACGCTTGGGTTCGTTTCGTTTTCGTGCTGTGGACTTCGGTCCTGCTGTCGTTTTCGGCTCTTTTCGGGGCGGACAAGGATCTGCCCGATCCGATGTCGCCTCCCCGGCTGGTGAACGACTTTGCCGGTGTGCTCACACCCGAACAACGGCAGGCATTGGAGATGAAGCTCGAGGATTTCGACCGACAGACCTCTACCCAGATCGCTGTCGTAACCGTTGCCGATCTGGCGGACTATGCTCCCTCGGACTTCGCCCAGAGGCTGCATGACAAATGGGGAATAGGGCACGAGGGGAAGAACAACGGTATACTCGTGCTCGTCAAACCTTCGCAGCCCGGTTCGCGCGGCGAGGTCTATATCTCGCTGGGATACGGACTCGAAGGTGTCGTGCCCGACATTACGGCCGGCCGGATCATCGACAACGAGATGCTGCCTGCCTTCCGGGACGGGAACCTGTACGAGGGAATCGACCGGGCGACCGATGTGCTGATGCAACTCACGCGCGGTGAGTTTACGGCCGAAGAATACGACAGCCGGGACGAAGCGGGTGCGGTGGCGGCTTTCATCGTCGTCATTATCCTGGCTTTGCTGTGCTTTTCGATTCTGGGCCGACGCAACGGACGCGGCGGCAGCGGAGGGGCCAGCTCAGGCGGATGGTTTCCGCCCATCTTTATGGGAGGAGGCTCGTCGGGCGGCAGTTTCGGCGGAGGCGGATTCGGAGGATTCGGCGGCGGGCTTTCCGGTGGCGGAGGCGCAGGCCGCTCGTGGTAAAGGGCCGATGGAGAACAATGAATTTTTATCCGAACAAAGAGATTAATGAGAAACCTGTATCGTATATTTTTCGTAGTCCTGCTGACGGTATCGACTGTCGGTTGCAGCAAAGACGAGGCGGGAGACGGTCCGGCCGACCCGGAGATTCATCGGACTGTATTGGTTTATATAGCGGCCGATAATAATCTGTATTCCAATGCATGGGGCAATTTGTCCGACATGGCGCGCGGAATGAAGGACGTCAAAGGAAATCTCGTCGTTTACCTCGATGCGTGGGACGATACGCCCCGTCTCATCAAAATCGGAAACGACGGCAGCCAACAGACGCTGGAAACGTACGAAAAGGAAAATTCGGCTTCGCCCGAAGTGCTTCGTAAGGCAATCGCCCGCACGAAAGCACTGTGTCCGGCTCCTTCCTACGGACTGATTATGTGGTCGCACGGCAACGGGTGGATTCCCGGTACGGCGACCGGTGTCCGGTCTTCGGCACAACAGCAAAGAGAGGGTATGTCCGAATATGAAGCGTCGCTTTGGGAAAAAGATCCGAACGCATTGCCCACCAAATGGTTCGGTCAGGATTTGCCGACGGGGACGTTCATGGATATCCGCGATCTGGCCGAAGCGGTCCGGGCTGACGGAGAGGCTTTCGATTTCATTCTTTTCGACGCCTGTTTTATGAGCAGCGTCGAGGCGCTGTACGATCTGCGCCATGCGGCCGAATATATCGTCGCTTCGCCGGCCGAAATTCTCGCCGACGGTTTTCCCTATGCTGCCGTTTTGCCCTCGTTATTCCCGAAACTTCCCCGACTCGAAGAGGCGTGCAGGCTGTTTGTAGACCATTATCGCCATTCCGATTATCCGTCGGCTACCGTGGCGCTCGTCCGGACGTCCGAACTGGAGGCGTTGGCCGGAAGCGTCCGCGATCTAATCGCGCTCGATCCGTCGTTCGATGTCGATGCGGACTCCGTGCAGCATTTCGAAAACATGCAGGAACATGTCTATCACGATCTGGCCGATTTCGTTTCGAGAATCGCACCGGGAACGGCCGCCTGTCGGCAGTTCGAGAGCCAGCTCGCGCGTACGGTTCTCTTTACCGATCATACGCCGTATTTTTACAGCGCATACGGTTACGGAAGCCATTGGGTCGGGATCGAGTCCTGCTGCGGAGTGTCGGCCTATATTCCGGCTCCGGGACGGTCGTTGAATGCCGATTATGCCCGGACCGCATGGGCCGAAGCGATCGGGATTTCGGTCGAATAGTATATCTCTCGTTTCCGTTCTGCGTTTCTTTTTTCGTTCGAAATCTTCTTCGGTTCTCTAAGGAAAACAGCAGAAGGTTTTGCTGTCCCTTTGTAAAATGTGTTTTGACGATGGGTGGATTTTGTCGTCTGTCAGTATCCTTTCTATCAGTAATTTGATCGCTTTTATGTAAAGCGACGCTGATCGATTTGTCCGTCGTTTACAAATGTATCGGTCCGGAGCCGTCCGTCCGGATTCGACCGACAGGAAACAGGACGATCCGTCGTCCGGCCGGAGAATCCGGTACGAACGTTGTACGGTTCGGGGTATCCTGCCCCCGAAAATCGGGAGAGCAGGACGAAAATTATAAAAGCAACCGACAATGGATACGAAAACGGATAAAAAATCGGGGAAGACGCCCGGTGCGAATACCTATCTCCCAAAAACACAGACTCAGTTGGAGCCGGACGATATCAACGGTTCGTCGCTTCCGGATGCGAACGAAACGGTTTCGGAACGGCATATCCGTGAAGACCTCGTACGGATCAATCCGGACATCGGCAGCATGGGCAGCAGAGGATGATCCGGGAACCGGACGGCCTGCATCGGCGCCGGACGGAACGGGGATTCCCAGACGAAGCCCGAAACAGCGAAAAATGGAAAAAGGACTCTCCTGCACCTGCAGGAGAGTCCTTTGTTCGTACACTGTCGAGGGAATGTTCGTTCGACCCGACTGATTTTCCGTCTTATCGCTCGACGGGACGGAGAATTGCAATATGTGCCGTATCGGGAATGCAGGTCTCCGGAACCGTCTGTCTGAGGAACATTCCCCGAGGTTTACCTTTCGAATATGACGTTCAGTGTTTTGCGGAGCCAGACGCGATAGCGGATGTTTTTGTTCCACGTATTGCCTGCCGAAGAGAAATCGCACAGACCGATTTGTCGGGGCTGGGCGAACTCACCTTCCAGATCGGTTCCCATGACCATAGGTGCCGTGAATGCCATCCACATCTTTTCGGGTTTGTCATCGACGGGCAGCAGCGTCACATAACCGTCGGTCGTCTGAACGATTGCCGTTTCATCGACATATCCGTCGCCGAAACGCGAGTCCCGGGCCAGCACGACAGGTCCCCGTTCGATGGCCTGACAGCCGTCGAGTTCGACGAGACGGCCCCGCATGTCCAGGCGGAGCGTGATTTTGTCTTCGGGCGTCCAGCGGCGGCGGATGTCGAGGTAGCTGCCCGGCCGCACGTTTCCGATCGACTCGCCGTTCACGATTGCCATCGTCGTCTCGCTCCACGAAGGAATACGCAGCGAGATGCCGAACTCGAAGGCTTTGCGCGGTGTGACGGTGATTTCGACGGTTCCTTCCTCGGGATAAGTCGTCGTCTGTGTCAGATTCACCTCGCCTCCCGCGAGACGGACCGTCGAGGTGGAGGGGCCGAAGAGGTTGATATAGATATTGTCCTCGGTGTTGGTCACGGCCACTTCGGGAAGCATGGCGAATGCCCGGGGACCGTTCGAGTTGCAGCAATTGACGTGCATGCCGCACTGCTCTTCGCCCGCCGAACGGGCGCCTTCCAGCGGACTGTATTTGGCGATCTGCGAAGCGTCGTCTTTCAGGGCGGCGCACAGCGCGTTATAGGCCGAACGCTCGATCTGATCGGCATAGATCGGGTCGTGCGTCAGTTCGAGCAGGTTGCGGCACAGTTTCATCCATGTCATCGTCACGCAGGTCTCCATCGTGTGGTAGGTGGGACGCGTCTGTTTGGCCCGTCCGCCGTAGAAGCATTCGAAAGCGCTACCCGAACCGGCAATGTTGATCTCATTGTCGATGATGTTGCGGACCGTCTTCTGTACGGCTTCCAGGTATTCGGGCTTGCCGGTGATCTTGTACAGGTCGAGCAGTCCGTCGTAGCACGACATCATTTCGTAGGCTTTCTGTCCGTTGTCCCACGACCACCACGCCGCCTGTTTCGTGTCCGGTACGAAACGCTGCGAAACGGGTACGTCTTCGAGCGCCTTGCTGATCAGACGGGGGCCGCGTTCGGTTTCCCACTGGGCGACGATGTATTCGGCGAAATCGAGGTACCGCTTGTCGCCGGTACGGTTGTACAGGGCCACCATCGGTTCGAGAATCGAGCTGGGCGGCATTCCGCGGTAATGCCCCGCTTCGACGATGCTTTTCTGCGACGGGATCTGTGTCAGCAGATGGTCGGCCAGACGGCGGGCGGCCTCCAACACCTTTTTGTTCCCGCTCAGGTCGTAATAGGCCAGCAGTCCCAGCAGTGTGTATTTACGTCCCCACACGTCCCAGTTCGTCAGCTGGGCTTCCGGAGCGTAGTTGCCTATATATCCGTCGGGGAGTTGTGTCTCGAGCATCAGCTCGACTCCGTTGCGGATTTTCTGCAACAGCTCGGGATCGCCGTTGTACCGATACGAGGCAATGGCGCCGAGCGTCCACTTGCCCCAGAACTCGGACTGCCACGCATTGGTTTCGTTCTGTTGCCGGAAGGGGGCCACCAGCAGGCTTTCGTCCTCGCTCATCACCCGTCCCCGGATGCAGGCGTTGATTCGTTCGCCCAGATACCCTTCGAGGTGGGTGCTGGGCGGAACCGGCTTCGCTTTCGTCGTGCTTTTGGGAGCTGCGGCCGCCGGAACAGCGAGCAGACAGGCCCATGCGCCGACCGATAGAAATTTGCGTTTGAGATTGTCCATGATTCGTTCGAGTTAGATTTGTTCCTTTCGGATAGATAAAGATAGCATTTTTTCGTTACGTAGATGTCCTGCACGGGTCTTTAGAAACGTGTTTCGGAGCGGCGGAAATGCGAAACGGGAACAAAAACGTTCCCGTTCTCCGGTTTCGCGACCGTCGCTTATTCTGCCGATGCGGGAGGAGAGTCCTGGATATACCCCGAGTAGTTCATGTTCGAACGGCTGGTACCCGCGATCAGTAGCTTGGCCATAGCGCCTTTGGCGACCGTCAGCGTGAAGGTGTAGCGGTCTCCGGTCGGAGAGGATACCACCATCGTGACAATGCGCTCGCCGCGTTTGTTCATCTCGACCGCATAGGTGAAGTCGGTGGAGACGAAGTTGAGCGGATTGCGGTCCGAGCCGGTGTCGGACGAGGAGAATCCCTTGCCGAAATAAGGAAGACATACCGAGAGCGTGTCCTTGTTCACGGTCATCGTATTCTGGTTCTTGAGGGCCGACTGGCTGCCGCCCGACGTGAGGACGCGGTTGGCGACGAACGTGAACTGCCTGGTGCTGATTACCCGATTGACAGCCTGTTCCA
This sequence comes from uncultured Alistipes sp., assembly GCA_900549685.1. Lineage (GTDB taxonomy): Bacteria > Bacteroidota > Bacteroidia > Bacteroidales > Rikenellaceae > Alistipes_A. Next base: position 427 of record UROX01000071.1, on the reverse strand, counting down.
CCATGGCGGCGTCGTTCTGTGCGAACATTTCCTGCATGCAGAACAGCAGGGCGAAGGTCAGAAATAATAATTTTTTCATAATCTCCGGATTTTTAGGTTACATACGGTGCGGGGCCGAACCCGCCTTTTTCTCCGGACAAGATACGAACAATTTCGTCAAAACAAAACATCTTCCGCCCCCGTATTTTGTCGTTTCGCGGGCGGTCTCCGGACGATCCGGACCGGAGAGGTGCGGCGACGGGAGCGACGGATCGTAAAAACGGCCTCTTCGGTCCGACAAAATCGAAGAAAAGAAGGTCCTTATCGCAGCTTTTTATTATTTTTGTCGCTTTCTAACCGAATGTCGAAAAACCCACAGACTCCAATACTGGTTGTCCCAAGCAAGATCCATGCCCGAAGCCGCTACCGGATTATCGGGAGAACTGAT
>UROX01000070.1 GCA_900549685.1 uncultured Alistipes sp. | reverse complement strand
TTTTACACGATCGATTCTTTGGGAGCCGGGCCTTTCTTGCGGCTGCGCTTTCCTGTCATCTTTACGGGGGCGATTCCGATTCGAGGTCGCGTGCAGGGGACAATATCGGCCGAAGAGGGAGACTGCCGGCCTGCGGGGGCAGGAGGATTCGGTCGGTTGCTGGCTACCGTTCGGGAACGGAGGTTCGAGGGCACGGTTTGGAAGGTGTTCGTGCGAACGGCCATGGTCGAATCGCATGCCGGGGAATATCGGGTTATCGACGGATTTTGTGTGTCCGTTTTCGAAGAATCCTTGATTCGTTGTTCTTTTCGTCGAATATATTGAGTATATTTGTTTGAAAGAGACCGGGCTGGAGCACGCGAAATCGGGCTTTGCCGTTGTTCTCTCGGTATCGGGTATACGATTCGCCGATGCTTTGGACGCTTCCCGCAGCGCGACTCCTGCGGGACGAAGGGAGGGGCCGGAATTCCGGGACCGTTTCCGTCTTTCTTGTCGAAAGAGAGGCGGCGTGGCGGATATTTCGTCCGATGGCTGTATTTAAAATTCATAGAAGGAGAGTTTTGCATTCTATTTGTTGGAATCGAAACATTCAAAACAACTTTTTGCTATGAACCGAGTTGAACTATTGAACCGATTGGACGAGACCGCTCAGTGGGATTTCGCGGTGATCGGAGGCGGGGCCACCGGGTTGGGCGTGGCCGTGGATGCCGCTTCGCGCGGATTCCGTGTCGTGTTGATCGAACAGAGCGACTTTACCAAATCGACATCGAGCAAGAGTACGAAACTGGTGCACGGAGGCGTGCGCTACCTCGCGCAGGGCGATGTGCGGTTGGTGCTCGAGGCGCTCCGGGAGCGGGGAATCATGCGCCGCAACGCTCCGCATCTGGTCAAAGACCAGTCGTTCGTCATACCGTGTTACCGGTGGTGGGAAGCCCCGTTCTACGGGATAGGGCTGACGCTCTACGATCTGCTCGCCGGCAAACTCTCTTTCGGGCGGTCGCTGTTCCGGAGTCGGAAGCGGACGCTCGGTATGCTTCCTACGCTCCAGCCCGACAGACTCAAAGGGGGCATTCTCTACCACGACGGACAGTTCGACGATTCGCGGATGGCCGTCGGTCTCGCGCAGACCGCTGTCGAACAGGGCGCGGTCGTGCTGAATTATATGCGGGCCGACCGTCTGCTCAAGACGGATGGCAAGGTGTCGGGCGTCGAAGCCGTGGACGACGAGACCGGAAAACGGTATACCATCCGTGCGAAAGCCGTTGTCAATGCTACGGGAGTATTCGTCGATTCGATCCTGCAGATGGACGATCCCACCGGGGTACATCTGGTCCGTCCCAGCCAGGGAGTCCATCTGGTGCTGGACCGAAAATTTCTCGACAGCGACCGGGCCGTCATGATTCCCAAAACCGACGACGGGAGGGTGCTTTTCGCCGTGCCGTGGCACGACAGCATCGTCGTGGGAACGACCGATACGCTAATGGAACACCCTACGCTGGAACCCCGTGCGCTGGAGCAGGAGATCGATTTCATTCTGTCTACGGCCGGCCGTTACCTGAGCGTGAAGCCGCGCAGGGAGGATGTACGGGCCGTTTTCGCGGGACTCAGACCATTGGCCGCTCCCAAGCGGGACGGAGGCGGAACCAAGGAGATTTCGCGCAGCCATAAGATCATCGTTTCCGATTCGGGTCTCATTACCATCACGGGCGGTAAATGGACGACTTACCGCCGGATGGCGCAGGACACCGTGGACCGGGCCATCGCGCTGGGTGCGGTGCCCGCTGCGGAATGCAAGACCGAGCGGCTGCGTATCCACGGTTACCGGAAAGGGACCGATTTCGCCCACGAACTGTATGTCTACGGTTCGGACATCGAAAAGGTCGAGGCGCTCATCGACAGTTCCGAGGCGAACCGGCGTGTGCTCAGTCCGCGCTTCGGATTCCGGGCCGGGCAGGTCGTGTGGGCCGTCCGCGAGGAAATGGCGCTGCATGTCGAGGATGTGCTGGCCCGTCGTTTCCGGGCGCTTTTCCTCGATGCCCGCGCTGCGAAGGCGATGGCCCGTCCCGTCGCCGAAATCATGGCCGCCGAGCTGGGGCGGGACGCACAGTGGGTGGATCGCGAGACCGAGGCATTCGAAAAACTGGCCGACGGATACCTGATCGACAGTTTCTGACCGTAAACCGTTGTTTATTCCGATTATAATACGAACGAATATGGACATCACGAAAAAATATATTCTCGCCCTGGATCAGGGCACCACGTCGTCGCGAGCCATCGTCGTCGATCACCGGGGCAAGGTGGTCGCTTCGTCGCAGAAATCTTTCGAACAGTTCTTCCCCCGGCCGGGATGGGTCGAACACGACGCTTCGGAGATATGGTACACCCAGTCGTCCGTGGCGGCCGAGGCCATTGCCAAGGCCGACCTGACGGGACTCGACATCGCCGGCATCGGCATCACCAACCAGCGCGAGACGACTATTGTCTGGGACCGCGAGACCTCGCTGCCCGTCTACCACGCCATCGTATGGCAGGACCGGCGCACGGCTGCCTACTGCGAGGAGCTCAAGGCCAAAGGTTACGAAGAGGCCATTCACCAGAAGACGGGACTCATTCTGGATGCCTATTTCTCGGCGACCAAAATCAAGTGGATTCTCGATAACATCGAGGGTGCCCGCGAACGGGCCGAAAAGGGCAAACTCTGTTTCGGTACGATAGACAGTTGGCTCGTGTGGCGCTTCACCCGCGGCCGGGTGCATGTCACCGACGTGTCGAACGCCTCGCGTACGATGCTGTTCAACATCCACACGCTGCAATGGGACGAAGATCTGCTCAAACTGTTCGACATTCCGGCGAGTCTTCTACCCGAAGTCAAGGCCAGCAGCGAGGTGTACTGCGATACGGCCACGACGCTCTTTTCTTCCCATATTCCCATAGCGGGTATCGCCGGCGACCAGCAGGCCGCGCTCTTCGGCCAGCTGTGTACCGAGCAGGGCATGGCCAAGACTACCTACGGAACCGGATGTTTCGTTATGATGAACACGGGATCGAAGCCCGTTTTCTCGAAAAACGGCATGCTGACCACAATCGGTTGGAAGATCGGCGACAGCGTGACCTATGCACTCGAGGGAAGCGTGTTCGTGGGGGGCGCCGTCATCCAGTGGTTGCGCGACGGGCTGGGTATCGTCCGCTCCGCTGCGGACACCGAGGCGATGGCTCTGTCGGTCGAGGACAGCGACGGCGTCTATTTCGTTCCGGCGCTGACGGGACTGGGGGCGCCGCATTGGGACCAGTATGCCCGGGGACTGGTCATCGGTCTTACGCGGGGCACGACGGCCGCCCATATCGTTCGGGCGGCGCTCGAAGGCATCGCCTACGAGGTGTACGATGTGATCGAGGCCATGGAGCACGATGTGGCACGCGAGTCCCGCGAGATGAAAGTGGACGGCGGTGCGGTGGCCAACAATTTCCTGATGCAGTTCCAGGCCGATCTGAACCGGAGCGGAGTCGTGCGGCCCGAAATACTCGAGACCACGGCGATGGGAGCCGCCTATCTGGCCGGTCTGGCCGTGGGGTTCTGGAAAGATCTGGACGAGATACGGCAATACGTCGCCGTCGAACGCCGTTTCGAACCGCAGGCGGACGAAGAGACCGTTCGCCGAAGAATCGAACGCTGGCACGAGGCTGTCGGCCGGGCCGGCGGTTGGGAGAAAGATAAATAGAAACGGTTGTTCATATTTCGGCTTCGGATCCGACCGCAGCGGTCTGTATTCACAGGCCGCATTCCCGGGCAGATCCCGCCCGATTCCCTGTCTCGGCGGAGAATTTCGGAGGGCAGCCCGGAAAGCACGGACGCAACGGATCGGTATATCGAAAGTATATGGAACCGCGATGAAACCATGATATGACCCGATGCGTTTTCTGCCGTCGAGCAGTCTGTCCGAAAGACCGAAAGCGGCGGGTGCGCATGAAAAACGATACTTAAAACTTCTCGAAAATGACACCTTTTTTAGCCGAACTATTCGGAACGATGCTGATGATCCTCATGGGCGACGGCGTCGTGGCCAATGTCGTACTCAGACGAACCAAGGGCAACGGAAGCGGATGGATCGTCATTACGACGGCCTGGGCGCTCGCTGTGTTCGTGGGCGTCGTCGTGGCCGGACCTTACAGCGGGGCGCACCTCAATCCGGCCGTCACGCTCGCTTTCGCGCTGTCCGGACAATTCGAATGGGCGCAGGTGCTGCCGTATGTGTCCGCCCAGATGATCGGCGCCGCATTGGGTGCGCTGCTGGTATGGCTGTCCTACAAGCCGCATTTCGACGCGACGGACGATCCGGCGGCCAAGCTCGGCGTTTTCTGTACCGGGGCCGAAATCCGGCGCCCGGGCTGGAACTTCCTGTGCGAGGCTATCGGAGCTTTCGCACTGCTATTCATCGTCTTTTATATCACCACGGGCGAACTCGCGCTGCCCGATAACGCATCGACGCTTTCCATCGGACTGGGTTCGGTGGGGGCGTTGCCGGTCGCCTTTACCGTATGGGTGATCGGACTGTCGCTGGGAGGCCCTACGGGTTATGCGATCAATCCGGCCCGGGATCTCGCTCCCCGGATCGTGCACGCCCTGCTCCCGATCCGGGGCAAAGGAGGCAGCGATTGGGGCTACGCATGGATTCCGGTCGTGGCGCCGTTGTGCGGTGCTTCGCTCGCTGCCTTGCTGTACGTATGGCTCTCCTGAGCAGGCAGGATCGGAGCGGGAGAACGAAGTGGCCGTACGAGAGATTGCGTCCGGGAAGGGCCTCGGCGAAAGAGGGGGCTTCAGGGGACCGCATGCGGATAGGCTCCTGTTTCTGCATGGCGGTCTTTTCGGCCGTTTGCTCCGTGTCGCGTCGCTGAGTCGTGCCGTTTCCGGGCAGGTAGTCTCGGGAGTCGGGGCCGGCGTCGTTTCGTGCGGCAGACGGTTCCCCGGAGAGTCGATTGCCGTATGTTTGCCGGAGCACGAGTTCGGTTCTTCGTCGGAGCGGTCCCGTCATACGATAAACCGAGGCTACCGCAAGTTGTTGCGGCAGCCTCGGTTCGTTTTTCGGGGTATTGTCCCGTGATTTCCTGCGGCGGGAGTGAAAGGGCCTGTCGTTTCCTTCGTTCGGAACCTCTCTGCGCTTTTTTCGGAGAACATGCCGGCGCGTAAGGTAAGTTTTCGGTCGTTATACGACCCTGTCGCTTCGTTCCCGATACGGGGTGCGGAGCCGGTCAAACGACTTTCTGCGTTACTTGTCGGCGATGCGGAAAATTATTTCCGTTGCCGGAGGTACCGTTTGAACGATTCGAAATCGGAGGGCAGTTCGACCGAAAGTTTGGTGCCTTTCATGAATTCGGCCAGCCGTTCCGGAATCTCGACCTTGCGTCCGGCCGCAGCCTCCACGGTACCGAGGAATTTGGCCGGGTGGGCCGTTTCGAGGAATATGCCGACTTCGTTGTCCCGCAGACTTTCCTTGAGAGCCAGATAGCCGCAGGCTCCGTGCGGGTCGAGCAGATAGCCCGTCTCCCCGAACGTCCGGCCGATGGTTTCGAGAATCCGGTCGTCGTCGTAGGCATACCCTTCGATGTCGCTGCGGATCGCTTCGACCGATCCGCCGTAGAGGTCGAGTATGCGGGCGAAGTTGCTCGGATCGCCTACGTCCATAGCGTTGGCGACCGTAGCGACCGACGGCCGGGGCGAGTAGACGCCGGTGCGGAGGTATTGCAAGAAGATGTCGTTGCGGTTGTTGGCGGCCACGAACCGTTTGACGGGCAGCCCCATCCGCCGTGCGAAGAGTCCGGCCGTGATGTTGCCGAAATTGCCGCTCGGTACGCTGAACACCACGTCGCGGGTTTCGCCCGTTCTGCGCAATGCCGCATAGGCGATGAAATAGTAGAATGCCTGAGGCAGGAAGCGGGCTACGTTGATCGAGTTGGCCGAAGTGAGGCGGTACTGCCGGTTGAGTTCTTCGTCCAGAAAAGCGCTTTTGACGAGCCGTTGGCAGTCGTCGAACGTGCCGTCGATTTCCAGTGCCGTGATGTTGCGGCCCAGCGTTGTGAACTGTTTTTCCTGAATCTCGCTGACTTTGCCTTTGGGGTAGAGTACGATCACGTCGATCCCTTCCACGCCGAGGAATCCGTTGGCTACGGCGCTGCCCGTATCGCCCGAGGTGGCGACGAGTACGGTGACGGGGCCTTCGCCCGAGCCGATGAAGTGCGAGAGCATGCGGGCCATAAAGCGTGCGCCCACATCCTTGAAGGCGAGCGTCGGTCCGTGGAACAGTTCGAGCGAATGGACGGCCTCTTCCACGCGGACGACGGGCGTGGCGAAGCTCAACGTGTCGCACACGATGCGGTGCAGTTCCTCGCGGGGTATGTCTTCGCCGAAAAAGGCGTCGGCCACCCGGCAGGCGATCTCGTGGTCGGAGAGCGATGCGATGCCGTCGAAAAACGTATCGTTCAACCGTTCGATGCGTTCGGGCATGTACAGTCCCCGGTCGGGGGCCAGTCCGCGCACGACGGCTTCCGACAGAGCGGCTTCCGGTGCGGAACGATTGGTGCTGTAATAGTTCATGGTCTTATTTCGATTGTCTTTGTTCTGTTCGATGTGCGGAAACGGTGTCTGCCTTGCGTCTTTCGCTTTTAGTGTCTATCCCCGGATGAAGAGTTCCATGAACCCGTCGCCGGACAGATGGCCCAGACTGCCTTCCCGGGCCGAATCCTCGTCGAAACGGATCACTCCGTCGCCGGACTGTCCGGTACGGTAGATCGTGAACGGGACCGGTGCGGCCGTGTGGGTCCGGATCGCGCATGGGGTGGGATGGTCGGGCAGGATGGCCAGCGATACGGGGATATCCCAGGTCGATATTTCTTCGAGAATGGGACCCACGACCCTCGAGTCGAGGTATTCGATCGTGCGGATTTTCAGCGGCACGTCGCCTTCGTGTCCGGCTTCGTCGCTCGCTTCGATGTGCAGGAATACGAAATCGTGTACCCTCAGCGCGTCGATGGCCGCACGGGTCTTGCCCTCGTAGTTGGTTGTGTATAGCCCCGTTGCACCTTCCACTTCAACCGGTTCGAGACCCGCGTATACGCCGATGCCTTTGATCAGATCGACGGCCGAGATCACCGCTCCGCTGCCTATGCCGTAGCGTTCCGACAGCGTCTGCATGGCGGGACGGTACCCGGGCGACCAGGGCCAGATGCTGTTGGCCGGCTCCTTGCCTGCCGCTATGCGGGCGAGGTTGATCGGATGGTCGGCCAGCAGCGCTTGCGAACGTTCGATCAGTTCATTGACCGTGGCGGCCGTCTCCGCGGCTCCGGCGGCGAGCGGACGGGCCAGAACGTCCCGGAAGGGTGTGCCCGGTACGTCGTGGGGCGGGGTCGTCGCGATGCGTTTGTCGCCGCCCCGTATCTTGAGCAGATGACGGTACGAAACGCCCGGGTAGAAGTTCACCGCGTCGCCGCCCAGTTCCTCCTGCAAAAAAGCGATCAGTTCGGCGGCCTCTCCGTTGGAGATGTGGCCGGCCGAGTGGTTCTTGATTTTTCCCGCTTCCACCGTGATGAGATTGCACCGCATGGCCATCTCTCCGTCTTCGATCGGAATGCCCATGCTCGCCGCCTCGAGCGATCCGCGGCCTTCGAACACTTCGTGCAGGTCGTAACCCAGTACCGAGAGGTTGGCGATCTCGCTGCCCGGAGCGAATCCTTCGGGAACGGTGTCGAGCGTGCCGTTCCGTCCCAATGCCGCCACCCGGTCGATGTGGGGCTTGAGCGCCGCCTGCAGGGGTGTTTTTCCGCCCAGGGCGTCGATCGGTTCGTCGGCCATGCCGTCGCCCAGAATAATGATGTATTTCATAATGCGATGATATTTCCCTTTATTGGTATCGTTCTGTCGTTCCTGTCCGTTCCGGAATGGCGTTTCGTACCGGAGCTGCGGCTCGGACGGTTTTCCCGTGGCGGCCGTAAGACCGTTCGGCAGGTCGTGTCATCGGACGATGAATTCCGTCGATGCGGCCATGCCGCGTATGTCTTCGACGCGCACGAATCCTATCCGCACTCCCTCTTCGGGAACGGGAGCCGTGACGACTCCCCGCTTCGGATCGACCTTGGCCGGGATCGTTTCCCAGTGCCGTTCCGGATTGCGCGAGAGCGTGTCGTTCGAATAGTGGAACGAGGCGCTCCGCAGCGCGATGCCGGGTGTGTATCCGACCCGCACCGAGTCCGCACCGATCTTCGCTTTGCCCAGACGGGGCAGCGGATAGCCGTCGTGGAGTACGCTTTCGAAAAAGCAGCGGATTTCGCCGGGTTCCCATCCTTCGTAGTATCCGTGTGCCATGCCGGGCCGGATGCAGATCGTCCGGAGCGAATCGGCCACCAGACGACAGCTTTTTTCATAGGCGAACAAATGATAGGCCGTATCCGTATTGCCGTTTACGAACAATACGGGAATCGACATCCGGGGCAGATAGACCGACGGATCGAAATGCGTCATCCAGTTTTTCCGTCCGGCGGGACTCAACGGGTCCATGCCGTAGGCGAAAAACTCCAGCTCGTCGTAGAACCCGCAGCCGTATACGGGCGCCGCGGCCCGGAACCGGTCGTCCAGCGATGCGACGATGCAGGTGAGGTAGCCGCCCCAGCTGATGCCTGTCACGACGGTTCGTCGGGGATCGACCTCCGGTAGCGAGAGCAGCAGCGAGTGGGCCAGTATGGCCGTCGAAACGGCGTGGTAGGTCCACATTGAGGTCATGTCGCCCGATTCGGCGTCCAGAAACACCCTCTGCGTGTCCGACAGGTCGGGTCCGCCGTCGGGCAGTTCCTCTCCGCCCGGTCCGTTTCCGGAGAGGTCCACGGCGATGGCGGCATATCCTTCGGCCGCCCATTTCTCGACCCATTCTCTGAAGGCCCGTCCTGCGCCTCCGTGCAGCAGGACGATGCCCGGGTAGCTCGCTCGGGCGGAAGACCGTCCCGAAAGCATGGCGGGATTCGAATAGTAAGCGAAGGCTCTGGCAGGACGTCCGTCGCAGTCGGCAGTCCGGAAGTAAAGTCCGCGGACACCGTGCTCTTCGTCCAGCCACCGGGTTTCGGGCACACGGCTCAGGCTGTCGAGATTCCACAGGCATCCTGAGTCTGCCGTCCGGCTGCTTCCGATGACGGGCACGCTGTCCGGGACATCTCTCCCGCAGGAGATCAGAAGCAGCGCGACCGCTGCGAGGGTAGGGAAGATTCGCATGGCTCGGTGGTTTCGGTCCGTAAGCCCGCAGCTAACGGATGTTGGCGATGCTGATGATGTCGGCGAACACGCCGGCGGCTGTCACGCCGGCACCGGCACCGTATCCTTTGATCTGCATCGGATATTCTTTGTAACGTTCGGTAGTGAGCAGAATCACGTTGTTGCTTCCGGCCAGATGGTAGAACGGACTCTCGCTATCGACTTCCCGCAGCGCCACTTCCGTCTCTCCGTTTTCCATCCGGGCCACGAACCGCCAGCGTTTGCCCTCGGCTTCGAGTCTGCGGCGTCTCTCTTCGAACGCTTCGTCCACTTCCGGAATGCGTTTCCAGAAATCTTCGACCGATCCTTCGAAATATTCTTCGGGAATGAACAGCTGCTTTTTCACGTCCGCCTGTTCGACCCGGTATCCGGCTTCCCGCGAGAGAATGACCAGTTTGCGGATCACGTCCGTTCCGCTCAGGTCGATCCGCGGATCGGGTTCGGCATAACCGGCTTCCTGCGCCATGCGGATGGCCCTGCTCATCGGGACCGTCTCGCTCATTTCGTTGAAAATGAAATTCAGCGTGCCCGACACGACGGCTTCGATGCGGATGATCCTGTCGCCGCTGTTGATCAGGTCGCTGATCGTGTTGATGATCGGCAGACCGGCGCCCACGTTGGTCTCGAACAGGTATTTGACACCCCGTTTCCTGGCGATCGACTTGAGTTCCATATACCGGTCGTATTCCGACGAAGCGGCGATCTTGTTGGCCGCCACGACCGACACGTTGTGTTCGAGCAGCTGTTTGTAGATGCCTGCCACGTCGGCGCTGGCCGTACAATCGACGAACACCGAGTTGAAGATGTTCATCGACAGGATCGCGTCGCGGAATTTTTCGGGCGTCGATTCTTCTCCGTTGCGTTCCAGGTCGTCGCGGTAGGTGGTCAGGTCGATCCCGTCGCGGTTTACGATGAATTTCCGGGAGTTCGTTGCGCCGACTACCCTGATTTGCAATGAATTGTTCCGCATCAGCGTCTGCTGTTGCAGACGGATCTGTTCGAGCAGGTTGCGTCCGACCAGCCCAATGCCCGCGATGAAGATGTTGAGCACCTGATAGTCCGACAGGAAGAACGAGTCGTGGATGACGTTGAGCGACTTGCGCAGGCTCTCTTTGGCCACGACGAACGAGATGTTGGTCTCCGAGGCTCCCTGGGCGCAGGCGATCACGTTGATGCCGTTGCGTCCCAGCGTTCCGAACAGTTTGCCGGCGATGCCCGGCGTGTGTTTCATGTTCTCGCCCACGATGGCGATCGTCGCCAGATCGGGTTCCTTCTTGATGCGGTTGATTTCGCCCATCGTGATTTCCTGTGCGAATTCGGCCGACAGGACCTCGACGGCCACGTCGGCGTCGGCGTTCCGCACGCCGATGGACGTCGTGTTTTCCGATGCCGCCTGAGAGACGAAGAACACGCTGATGCCCGATTTGGCCAGCGTCTTGAATATCCGGTAGTTCACGCCGATGACACCGACCATGCCCAGTCCCTGGATCGTAATCAGACAGGTATCGTTGATCGACGAGATTCCCTTGATGGCCCGGCTGCTGTCGGGCAACTGTTCGCGGGATATGAACGTGCCGGGCGAGTCGAGGTTGAACGTATTGCGGATGACGATGGGAACGTTCTTGTGATAGGCCGGGAAGATCGTGGGCGGGTAGATCACCTTGGCTCCGAAGTTACACAGCTCCATCGCCTCGACATAACTCAGCCGCTCGATGACGTAGGCATTGTTGATGACTCGCGGATCGGCTGTCATGAATCCGTCCACGTCGGTCCATATTTCCAGCATCGACGCTTCGAGCGCCGATGCGAGGATGGCGGCCGTATAGTCCGATCCTCCGCGACCCAGGTTGGTCGTGTCGCCGCTGTGGACGTCGGAGGCTATGAATCCGGGCACGATCGCCCTGTGGGGCATGTCGGCAAACCGGTCGGCGATTCGTTTCTCGGTCGAGGCGAAATCGACGATGTGTCGTCCGAAGTAGGGTTCCGTCTGGATGAACTCCCGAGCATCGCACAAAACGGCATGGGAGAACATGCCCGTGACGATCACCGATGAAAGCCTTTCGCCATAGCTGACGATGGCGTCTTGTGTTTTGGGCGAGAGGTCTCCGATGAGATAAACCCCTTTGAATATATTGGACAACTCGTCGAGCAGCGAACCGATCCGTTCCCGGACTCGTTCGCGGTTTTCGGGCAGGACCGTTTCGTCCGTCAGATCGAAGTGCCGGTCGATCATCGCGTTCAGCCGTGTCGTGTAGGTTTCGTCACCCGAAGCGGCCGTTCGGGCCGTTGTCAGCAACTGATCGGTGATGCCTCCCAGAGCCGATACTACGACGATCGTATCTTCCGTATTCGACTCGACGACCCGTTTGACTTGTGACAATCCCTCTGCGGACCCTACGGACGATCCGCCAAATTTCAACACTTTCATCTGCTTATGCGTTTCAACGGTTTGTTGTCGGTCTGTCGGCGCCTTCCCGTTCGGGAAAGGTCGGCAGTCCGCTCGAATAATTTTTCGTTTACCGGATATGCCTTCGGGCCATTGTCGCGACGACAGCCGCAAAAGCGTGCGTCTGCAAGGACCGGACGTGATCTTTTGTAAACATTTTCAATGTGCAAGGATATTAAAAAAAACAGAGAAATCCAAATTTTAACATCGCGTTGAATTTCATTTCATC